>JBBRHC010000071.1:0-13110 GCA_038223295.1 Opitutales bacterium | reverse complement strand
GCACCAACTTGGAAATATGTGATCGGCTATGGAGTTTTTCTCATCGTCGTCGGCTTGCTGGGTTTCTTATCGAATCCCGAAAAGGCCAAAACCGCGCTGATGAGCGGAGGCTTGTTTGGGACCCTCAGCATCATCTGGGGCGCCGTGATGGCCAAGGGCATGGCTTGGGGGCGGGTCGCGGCGATGGTCACCACCTCGTTCCTGGCCTTGATTTTCGGTTGGCGGGCATGGATGGGCTGGCAAGCCGTCATGGCTGACGAGCCGAAACTCTTGGCGGCATCCTTGATCACCTCGATGCTGGTGGCCTCCTTGGTTCTCCTGCCCCTGCTGTTTCGCAAGAAGGTTTGAACGAACATCTAAACGGCGAGCAGGGGGCGTCCATTCGAGGCGCCCAGGGAGCCATCTTTGCTCAGCGCTTCCGTGGATTTATGCCCCGGAACCGCTCCTTCGCGTCGTCATTCGCTTTCACCCCGCCCACGCCACCCAGGTGCGCTGCAGGGTGCCGTCCGTCGCTCCGTCCACCAGCCAATACCCTTTGCCCGTCGTGCCGTCGTGATTCTCGCGCACCCGTGATACGCCCACGTTGGTCACCAACTCCATCTCGCCTCGCGTGCGCACCGTCCGGGCATGGTAGTGGCCGCCAAAAACCCCGCGCAGATTAAACCCCACGAATCGCTCCAGCACCGCCTCGGCGTTCAACGGACACATCCGCACCTCCGCCGCCAGCGGGAAATGGGTCGCCAACACCGTCGGGGCGCGCGGGTTCAGGGTCGGCAGCGTCTCATCCAGCCATGCCAGGGTCGAGGCCGGGATTTGCACCTCCTGCCACTTCGCGCCTTCGGTCGTGTCGATCAGCAGCACCTGCCAGCCCGCTTCCCGCACCGTGTAGTTGCGCTGCCCGGGAAACACCTCCGCGTAAAACCCTTCCACCGGCGACTCGTCCAGGTCGTGGTTGCCCGGCGAGGCGTGGAATCGCACGCCCGCCTCCGCCGCCAGCCGCGCGATCGCCGCCAGACTCTCGCGTTTGCCGCGATCCGCCAGATCGCCCAGCCCGAGGCAAAACGCCGCCCCCTCGGTGCGCGCCACCCGGGCGAACAAAGCCGCGAACCACGCGTCGCAGCCCGCGTCCACATGGTGAAAATCGTTCGTCACCACAAAGCGGATACGCCCGGCCGCGCTTGCGCGCCCGCTCGGCGTGGCCGCCCGTCCCGCCGCCCCCGGCCACAGCCCGAGGGCCAGCAACCCGCCGAGCCTGCCCAGCGCGCCGCGCCGCGTCACTTCGGGATCCGGCTGCGCGCGATTGTCCATGAATCCGTCCTGCCGCGACGGGCTAATGTTGTCAAAATCTCAGATACTCCGTCGTCGGCAAATCTCAGTTGTCGTGCGTTCCGAAATCCGAGTGCGTGTAGGGTTGGCCGTCTCTGGCCAATTCAGTGAACCCCGGCCCGGCAAAACTTGGCCGGGGACGGCCAACCCTACAGCTCCGATCAAAACCCGGGATGCGCCCCTCCGTCGCCTGCGCTCGCCTGCGAATCTCAACGTTTCGCCGCGTCGCCTTTCGTCGCGTCGCCATCCGCCGCGTCGCCTTTCGTGGCGTCGCCAACCGCCGCGGCGTCGCCCGGCCCGTAAACCTGCCCGAGCGCGCGCAGGATCGGTTCGATCTCCCGCAGGTAGTCGCCCTCGGGCAACTCCTTCTCCCGGCCGCGCACCGCCTCCAGCTCCGCCTCCAGCCGGTCCCGCGTGGCGCGTTGCTCGGTCGTGAGCGCGCGCTCGGCCGGAGTCTCGATCAACGCGATGCGGTGCGCCCGCGCGCCATCGAGCGCAGCCCCGTCCTTCGCGGCCCGGGTCGCCCGCGTGCCGCTAAACCACTCCGCCGGCGTGCCGCGCCCATCGCCGTTGTCGTCGAGCAACGCCGCCTCCGTCGCCATCCGCCCGTCGTCGGCGTAGAAACGCCCGACCTCCGCCGCCGCACTCACAAAGGCCTCCAGCACCGAGGTCTGGCCGTCCTGGTCGAGATCGGCCGCCTCGCTGCCGATGGCCGCCGCGAAGCGCTCGCCGAAACGCGCGTAGTTGACCTGGTCGCCCTGGATGGTCGCGGTGATGAGGATCCGGTCCGGCCCTTTGAGCGCGGGCAAAAAAGGCCCGCTGGCCGAGCCGCCGTGGACAAACACCAGCGGCCTTTTCACATGCGCCACCCAACCCGCCAGCTCGGCGGGCGTCACATCCGGACCCCGCAGGTTGAGCCGCGCCTCGCGTTCGTCGAAGGTCCCGTGTCCGAGATAAACCAGCCAGAGCGGGCGCGCGCCGTCGGCCGGCACCGCCGCCAGCCACTCGCGCAGGCGCTCGCGATCCGGTTTGGCCGCCGCGTCGGGCTCGACTCCGATCAGGTGAAATCCCGCGCCGGGTTCCGCGTCTTGCCCGCTCTCCACGCCGCCGGCCAGCGCCGCCGCGCGCCACTGCTCGGCCGCGACCTTCCAGCGTTCGCCATACTCGGTCTCGCCCGGCGCGCCGACCACCACGAGAACCGCCGGCTGGGCCTGCGCTTCCGCGGGCGCCAAAGCGAGAAGCCCGCCGATCAGGGCCACGCAGGTATTTTTCAACCAACGGCGCCGTTGCCTCGGGCCGCTCATGGCAAACCCCTCCAGCGCCGCCACAGCCACTCGGCCACGAAGCAGCCGAGCACGGCGAGAAACACCGCCGCGTGGTGCCAAACCGGCACGGAATACGTTTCCGTCACCGGGGCGGCGAGCCGGGGCAAACGCGCCGCGAGCCCCGCCAGGTCGGCCAGGGTCAACACCTCGCCGCCGGTGCGCCGGGCCAGCTCCGCCAGGCTGGCGCGATCCGGCGCGAGCCGCCGCAGCTCCTCCGCCGCCGGATCGAGCACCCAGCCCGCCTCGGCCCGCCCGATCACCGCCCCGTCCGGGCCGCTCACGTCCACCGTCGCCCGGTAGGCCCCGGCCTCGCGCCCGGCGAAGAACGCCTCCGACACGCCGGGGGCCTGCGCCACCGGATCGGCCGTCAGGGTGACGGCGGAAAAGCCGGTCGCGCCCTCCTCCGCCGCATCCACCCGGCGGATGGTGAGGGTGGCCCGGGTGAGCTCCGCCGGGCGATACTCGGCGTCCCGCGCGGTCACGCGCAGGCGGGTGCCGCCGCTCGGGTCGGGCTCCGCCCGCAAGGTCACCCGGGCCGGCACATCGGTGACGAGCCAGCGCGCGAGCTGCCGCCACAGGCGGCCGAGATCGGCCATCGCGGCCTCGTTCACCGTGCCCTGCCGCCAGAGATCGCCCACCCCGAGCGCGGCCACCCGGCCGGCCCCGAAACGCTGGGCGGTGAGCGCCGGCCAGGTCTGCCCGGTCTCGTCCTCCACCTGCGCCAGCACGGTCGCGCCGGGTTTTACCGCCGCGAGGCCGTGCGCCACCCGGACGGGGCCGAGCGCATCGAGCCGCAGGCGCTCGTCCGTCTCCACCGCACGGATACGCACCCAGGGTTCCAGCCAGCCCTCGCGGGTCGGGCGCCAGCGCAGGTCGCCGCTCGGGGCGGCCGCGCGGCGATCCAGGTGGAGGGGCAGCGCCGCCGCCAGCGGGGTGTCGGCGTAGCCGCCGTTCT
Source organism: Opitutales bacterium (assembly GCA_038223295.1). Taxonomy (GTDB): domain Bacteria; phylum Verrucomicrobiota; class Verrucomicrobiia; order Opitutales; family Opitutaceae; genus IMCC26134_A. The sequence goes on along the minus strand of JBBRHC010000071.1, from coordinate 9,504 downwards.
CCAACGAATCCGCGCCGCCCAGCATGGCCAGGCCGCCGCCGCGCTCGGCCACGAAGCGGCGCAGCAAGGTGAGTTGCGCCGAGGTGAAAAACCCCGCCTCGACGACGTGCAGGATCACCGCGTCGTAGGTGAACAACTCCTCCGCCGTGCGCGGGAAACCACCGCGCAGCTCGGCGGCATCGCGCACGTTGACCCGCGCCAGCACCGGCTGGTCGTAGCGCGGAGCCTCGTCCGCGCCCCCGAAACCGCGAAACATGGGATTGCTCGCCTCGCCCGCCCGGCCGCGAAACTCGAAACGCGGCTCGCGGCGCGCCACGCGCAGCAGGCCCACCAGGTCGAGCTGCGGATCCTCCGCCAGCGCGCGGTTGAGAAATTTGAATTCCCAGCCCGGCCGCCCGCCGACGTAGAGGATGCGGTAGGTGGCGCGTCCGCGATCAATCACGAGGGCGCGGCGGTTGTTGGCCGCCGTGGCTTCATCGAGCGCGGTGCCGCCGGCCCCGGCGACCGCGACTTCGTAAAATTGCACCCCGCCGACCGCCGGCCTCCAGTCGAGCATCACCGCCGGAGTGACGCCCTGCTCACCGCGCGGAGTCGCCCGGCGCGCGGACGGGGGCTCGGCCGGCGCGGCGGTGTCGCCCAGCGGACGCACCGCGATTTCCAGCGCGCTGCCCGCCAGGCCGGGCGCGGCGACCGCCACCTCCACACTCACGGGCGCGTCGTCGAAGGGCGTCTGGCGCACCGTCACGCGCTCGATGCGCGCGTCGCGCACCTCGCCCGCGCCCAGCACGACCGGATAGATCGGAGGCAGGCCGGCGAGATCGGGCCAGGCGCCGTCGGCGAGGTCGGTGGCGTTGCCATCGCTCAGCCAGATGACGCCCGCCAGGGCCTGGCCGGCGTAGCGCTCGCGCAGTTGCCCCAGGGCCGCGCCGTGGGCGGAGCGTTCGCCGGTGAAATCCAGCGCGCCAAAATCTATCACGCGCCGCAGCTCGCGGTCCACGAGGTGGGGGCGGACCTGAAACGTCTCCGCCAGGGTGGCCAGCCACGCGCCCCCCTCGCCCTGCAACGCGGCGCGCAGCCGCTCGCCCCGGGTGAGGGTTTCGCCCGTATCCGTGATTTGGAGACTGGCGCTGTTGTCCGCCACCACCGCCATGAGGTTGGCCCCGGGTTTCGCGCGCGTCGCGGTCCATTGCGGATCGAGCAGGGCGAGCACGAGCAAGCCGATGCCGAGCACGCGCAGGGCCAGGCCGACGGCCACGGTGCGCGAGCGCGGACCGGACGGGCTGAGCGCCAGCCAGGCAAGCGGAAGCAGCACCACCGCCGCCGCGAGCGCGATCCAGCCCCAGCCGCCCGCTGGCGACCAGGTGAGGGCGGCGAGCATCATGCGCACGCCTCCGGCGGAACAGGTCTAGTTCGAGACGGACGCAGCGAGGGCGCGTGGCCGAGGTCCCCGGACCGTATGCGATCAACTTCGGATTTTGGCGGCATGGGTCAGCGGCCCAGAGCTTCGTAGTAGCGTTGCACGGCCTCGGAGTAGCGCTCGGGCACGGGGTCGCGGTCCACCGGTTGCAGGGCGGCGGGGTCGTCGCGGCGGGCGAGTTCCTGGCGCAGCCAGGCGCGCGCCTCGGCGAGCGGCACGCCCACGCCGCCCTCGATCAGATCCCATCGCGGGGGCTGGCCGCCGCGCCGATAGTCCGCACGCAGGGCCTCCGCCTGTTCCCGCGCCTCGGACAGGCGGTCGCGAATCGCGGGCGATTCGACGAGCGATTCCACCGTGCGCAGGCGCTCCATCCATTCGCCGTAGCCCGCGCTCGAGATCGGCCCGCCGCCGAGGCCGCCCCGGCCGGCCGGGCCGCCGCTCTCGGCCGCCAGCTCGGAAAGGGCGCGGGTGAGATCCGCAAGCGAACCTCCACCACTTCCTCCACCGCCAGTATCTCCGGCGGCAGAGTCTCCGCCCGCGCCCGCGCCAGCCTCCGCGCCAGCGGCGGCCGTGCTCTGTCCCGGTCCGGTGCCGGTGCCTTGGCCCGGCTCGCCGGCGACTGCTTCGCCTCCGGCGGCGCCTGGGCCGCTCTCGCCGGGCGCGCCGCTCGCCCCACTCGCGCCGGGCGTCTGGGCCGCCTGGCCGGAGGGGCTGCCGGGGGACTCGCCGGCGGGGCCTTGGCCGGGAGCGCCCGTCTCGCCGGCCGTCGCCTCGCCGGGGGATGCTCCGGAGGCGGCGGGGCTCTGTTCCTGGGCGAGGCGTTCGCCGAGCTCGGCGAGTTCGCTCTCGGCGAAGCGAAGGGTCGCGGCCTCGTCGCCGAGCACCGACTCCGCCGCGCGTTCCACCGCTCCGCGCAAGGCCTCCAGATCGCGGCGTACCTCGGGTTGCGCATCGCGGGAACGATCCACGAAGCCGCGCCGCAGGAGCTCGGCCCCGGCTTGCAAGTTATCGCCGGTCGCGCGTTGGCCCTGCTGGCGCAGCAGGTCGTAGAGCTGGCGATGCAGGCGGGGCTCGGCCACCTCGGCCGCCTCGGTGACTTCGCGCAGGCGATTCACCAACCCGTCGAGCGCCTCGCGTTGTCCGTCGAGGTCGGCGGCGAGGGCGGTGCGGGCGGCGGAGTCGTCGAGGGCGCGGGGCCCCTCGGTCTCCCAGGCTTCGAGCCGGCGCTCGCTCTCGGCCTGGCGCTCGGCGAGGTCGCGGGCGGCGCGGCGGGCCTCGCGCAGCTCCTCGGCGAAGCGGCTGGAGGTCTCGCGGCGGAGATCGTCGCGGGTGGATTCAAGGCTCTCGCGGGCGCGGGACCCGGCGGCGAGGGCCTGGGAAACCTCGCCCTTCTCGAGGGACTCGCTGGCGCGCCGCATGTCATCGCGGGTTTGCTCAAGTTGCTCGCGGGCGGCGCGGGTCTGCTCGCCGGGGGGCTGCTGCTCGAGGCGCTGGCGGGTGGCGTCGAGATCGGCGATCATCTGGCGTTGCTCGTCCTCGAGGCGGCGCAGCTCGCGGCGGAGGCGCTCGCGCTCGACCTCGTCGTTGGCGGCGGCGAGCGCGGTTTGCAGGTCGCGGAGACGCTCGTTCACATCCTGCTGGCGTTGGGCGAGGGCGCGGAGGCGGGCGAGAACCTCCAGCTCCGCGCGCTCCTCGGGCGAGGCGAGCGCCTGGGCCTGGCTCTGGGTGGCGTAAGGATTCTCGTCGTCGCGAAAACGCAGTTGGTCGAGCTGGCGTTGGCGTGCGCCCCCGCCGCCTCCGCCCTGGCCGGGCTGGCCTTGGGCGACGTTGGTATCGCGCGGTTGCAGGCGGAGCAGCGCCTCGTAGGCCGAGCGGGCCTCGGTCCAGGCGGCATCGAGCGGACTGGGGGCGGTATCGGCCACGGCGCGCTCCAAGCGCTCGCCGGCCGCGCCCATGTGGCGATCGGCCTGCGCGGCGGCCTCGCGTTGGCGCTCTTGTCGGAGACGCGGCGCGAGCGCGGCCAGCTCGCCGCGGGCGGTGGCCTGGGTGGCGACGAGCAGTTTGACGTCGTCGCCCCAGGCCGGCGCGGCGCGGTCCTGGCGGAGTTTCCAGATGGCGAGGGTGATCTCGCGCTGGCGCTCCAGGAGGTCGCCCGCCGGGCCGCCGCCCCCGCCGCCGCCGGGGGGTTGGCTGGCACCCGCGGGGTCCTCTCGAAACACCTCGTCGAAGGGCCGCACCTCGGCAAAAAACAAATCGCTGGTGGTGCGCCTCGGCGCGCCGTCGGGACCGAAATCATCGGCCCAGACGAACCAGCTCACCAGCGCGTCCACCGCCACGCCGCGGGCCTCGAGATCGAGGGCGTGGTCAAAGTTCGCCAAGCGCTGCGCCGGGTTTGCGCCTGGCGCGTCGGGCGCGGCGGCGGCGGCGGAAACCTTGGGCGTCGCCGGGCGCAGGGTTACCCACTCGGGTTCGCCGCCGCCCGTCACCACGCCCACGCCGTAATCCAGCAGGCCGAAATCGTCGCGTGCCTCGCCGCGGAGCGTGACCTCCTCCACCGCCGATACGCGCCGGTCGCCGACGGGGAAAAGGAGTTTCAGATCCGGGCGGCGGTTGGGCAGCGCCTCGATCCGCAGGTCGGGCGGCGGCGTGTTGGTGCGCCCGGCCTCGTCCTCGAGGTGGAGGGTGAGGCGGCGCGATTCGGCCACGGTGAGATCCCAGCGGAAACGCGTGCCCTCGGGATCGATCGGGGTAAGCGCGATCTCGGCGCCGTCGGCCGAGCGCAGCACCGCGCTTCGCACCGGTTTGTTAAGGGAGAACTCGTAGGCCAGCCGCGTGCCCTCGACCGCGCTCACCCGGCGGGTGTCCTCGACCCGGCGGGGATCCAGCCCGGTGTAGGCGGGATACTCCAGCGCGGCGTCGGCCCGCAGCAGGGCGGGACGGTCAAACACGGTGACCCGATACTCCGGGGTCCGGCCGGCGTCATGCTCCACCCAATACGTCACCTCGCTCCCGAGCGTGGGCAAAGTGTGGGCGAAGACGGGATCGGACAAACTCCGGCCCATCGGCGTGCGTTGCGGGGCCTCGCCCGGGCGCGACCAGACCAGCGTGGCGGCCTCGGGCACTTGGCCGAAGCGCGCCGCGATCACCACCGTGGTGCCGCGCTCGACCTCGACCGTGCCGGGCGTGACCTCGACGCCGTCGAGCAGAACCGCCGCGCGGGACGGATCGCCGGACGTGCGCTCCACCGGGCGGACCACCAAGATGCTCACGGCCAGCACCGCCACCAGCGCGGCGGCGTGCGAGCAGCCCGCGAGGCGAGCCCCGGCCACGCGCAGGCGACGCCAGTCGTGGCGCGCCGCGTGGCGCAGGGCCACGTCTATGACGCGCCGCTGGAGAAAAGTCCACCGGCCATCCGGCCCGGGGCGCTGCTCCAACGCGGTGCGCAGCGCGTTGTCCAAGTCGGGATACGCGCCCTCGACCGCGCTCGCCGCCGCCGCCGCATCGAGCGGAGTCCGCCGCCGCCGCCGGGCCAGGACCACGAGGGCGATCACCAGGCCGACTATCCAGAGGGGCGCAACCAGGCCGGCGAGCGCCGGCACCCCCTGTCCGATCACGTAAAGCAGGATGCCGCCCGCCACCGCCACCGCCCATACCTGCGCGGCCGCCGCGTTCAGATGACGGCCGCGTATCCGGCGGGCCAGCGCCGCGACCGCATCGTGGAGGCGCAGATCGGGATGGAGTGGAGGCGAGGTCGGCATGGGGTATTGCTCAGGAAGTGGCCGGGGCGAGTGGCGCGGGGGCGGGCGTGGCGCGGGCCCGGAGCGCGGCGACGATGCTTTCGAGCGCGAGGAGGCCGAGAGCGGCGAGTAATACCCAACGCCAGCCTTGCTGCGCGCGCTCGACCGCCGCCGGGGAGTCGCCGCCCGGGGGCAGGCCGCCCGCGCCCGGTGCGGCGACATTGGCGAGCGCGGGCACGGCGGCATTGATCGGGGCGCCGAGCTGTTCCCACGTCTCCAAACCGAGCGGGACGGTGACACTTTCCGCCGCCGGGGTGTGCAGGGCGACCAGACGGGCCGGGCCGTCGCCAAAAAGCGAATACACGCCGGGCGCGGCGGGGAGAGTCGAGGTCGCTTCGCCCTCGATTCCGCTCGGCCACGGGGCCCAGCGCGCTCCGCTGCTCGCGGTCAGGCGCGCCGCCGCGCCGACCTCGGACATCGCGGGCGCGGTCGCGCCGCCGGCCGCGCGCTCCACCCAGGCCTGGAGCCAGGGCACGAACTTGGTGGACAACACCCATTGCCCGGCCGCCGCCGTCCAGTCGCCGCCCCAGACCACGAGGCGACCCGCGCCCGCCGCAACCTCCAGCACGGCGGGGCTGTCGTCATCGAAACGCGCGACCACTGTCGCGGCCGATCCGGCGGGCGTCAGGATCGGGACCGGGGCCCAAAAACGCACCCGCGAGAAGTCGCTGAAGCGCGGATCGGCGAAAGGCGCGAAGAGAGGGTGCGACCAATCCAGGGTGCCGAGCAGCGCGTCGCCGCGCGCCACCGTGCCGGCGCTCCAGCCGGTCTCGCCGGCCAGGGCGGCGGCGCCGGCCACCCGCCCCGCGTCGCCCGCCAGCACGAGGACAAAAGCTCCCGCCGCGAGCCGGGCGCGGAGGGTCTCCGCCTCGGCGGTGGTGAGGGCGCGGGCAACCACCCAGGCCTCGAGTTTGCCGGACTCCGCCGGGGCGGACGTCGGCAGCCACGGCGCGACGGTGATCACCGGCTCGCGCCAGCCCTCGGTCGCCCGGGTGAGGTAAAACCGGGCGTGGGCCGGATCGTTTTCCCCGTGTTCGCCGACGTAGTGCAGGGTGATCGCGCGGGTGCGGGGCGGCACGACCCACAAGGTGTTGTCAAAGGGCTCGGCGTCGCCGGTGAGTTCGAGGCGGAGCGGCGTATCGCTCGCGCCGGCCGGCAAGGCCAGGCCGACGACCCGGGCCTCGCCGGGGGCGAGCGAGAGGGGCGTCGCCTCGCCGAGGCTGCGCCCGCTCGCGCCATCGCGCCAGGTGAGCGCGAGCGCGGGCGTGGCCTGCGCGCCGTGGCGGGTCAAGCGCACCCGCGCGGCGCGCTCGCCCTCGGGAGTGGTTATCCAGCCGAGCCACGCGAGCCCGACGTTGGCGTTGGCGGGGGCGTCGCGCCCGACCTCGATCAGGCTCAAGCGGCTGCCGGCGGGCCAGGGGCGGCCGGCGATGCCCGCGACCCGCGAGCCCGCGCGCAAATCCGAGATGAGCACAACCTCACCCGTGCCGCCCGCCTCCTTGCCGAGGGCGGCGAGTTCGTCGAGCGCGGCTTCGAGGGCGGTATCGAGATGGGTGGGCCCCCAGGTCGGCTCGCGCCCGTCCAGCACGCTCGCGACCAGGGCGGGGCGATCCGGCGGCGGCGTGGCCAGCCAGCGCTCGGCGGTGATCAGCGGGCTGACCGCCGAGGAGGCGGCGAGCAGCACGAAGCGGTCGGCCGGGCCGAGCCGGGCGGCGAGGGTTTCGACTTGGTCGCGGGCCTCGGCCCAGAGGGATCCGCGGCGCAGGCTCGCGCTTTCGTCGAGCACGGCGACGACGTGCCGGGGGGCGGTCGCGGCGGCGGTGCCATCGGTCGCCGAGTCCGCCGGAAAAAAGGGCCGCGCAAAACCAAAGACCAACAGGAGCACGATGAGCAGGCGCAGGAGCAGCAGCCACGGATCCTGCACCCGGCTGCGGCGGCTGAGGCGCGGCGCGGTGGCATCGAGCCAGCGGGTGGCGCTGAAGGCCACCCGCTCGCGCGTCGCCCGGCGCACCAGATGGGCGAGCAGCGGGCCGCCGATCAGCAGCGCGCCGAAGAGGAACCACGGGGCGAGCAGACTCATGCCGCGCCCCTTCCGGCGGCGACCCGCCGCCGCGCGCCGCCGCGCGGCCCGCCGGCCCGTATCCATTGTAATAATACGCCGTCGAAGGGCTGGTCGGTGAGGGCGAGCTGGTGGGGCACGCCCCGGCGCTCCAGCGCGCCCCGCACCTCCGTCTGGTGGGCGGCGGCGCGGGCGCGGTAGGCGGCCCGGGCGGTGGCGGGATCGAGGTGCAGGCGGCGGCCGGTTTCGAGATCCTCCCACTCGGCGGTGCGGCCAAAGTCGAGGGTGAGCTCGGCCGGATCGAGCACCTGGATGACGCGCACATCGTGCCCGGCGGCGACCAGGCGGCCGAGGGCGGCGTCCCACTCGGCGGGGGGCGCGAGCAAATCGGAGAGCACGACGACCAGGCCGCGGCGCCGCCAGAGCCGCGCGGCGTCGTCGAGGGCGCGTTCCAGGCGGGTGTCCCCGGGGAGGGCGGCGTGGTCGAGCGCGAGCAGCAGCCGGCGGAGGTGGCCGGCCCGCCAGCGCGCGGGCACCACGGCCTGCACGCCGTCGGCAAACACGGCCGCGCCGACCATGTCGCGTTGTTGCAAAAGGAAATAGGCGAGGGCGGCGGCGAGGGTGCGCGCGTAGGCGAGTTTGGTGATGCTGCCGGCGCCGAAGGTCATCGAGCGGCTGGCATCGAGCAGGAGGTGGCAGCGGAGGTTGGTCTCGTCCTCGTATTTGCGGATGTATTCGCGGTCGGTGCGGGCGAGCACGCGCCAGTCGAGGTGGCGCAGATCGTCGCCCGGCACGTATTGGCGATACTCGGTGAACTCGACCGAAAAGCCGGTGAAGGGGCTGCGGTGCAGGCCCGACCACAGGCCCTCGACGACGACCCGCGCGCGCAGCTCCAGATCGCGCAGGGCGAGCACGGCGACCGGATCGAGACCGACCGGGCGGCGCGACGCGGACGACGCGGACGACGGCGACGGGCGGGCGGAGGGGGCGGAGGGCGGCGGGGGCATGGCGGCGATCTTCCCGGCGGCGCGCTCAGGCGGGGGCGGTCACGGATTCGAGCAGTCGGGCAATGACGGTATCCACGCCGACGCCCTCGGCCTCGGCGCGGTAGTTGAGCAGCAGGCGGTGGCGGAGCACGGGGGCGGCGAGGGCGCGGATATCCTCGACGCTCACGTGGGCGCGACCGCGCCAGAGCGCGCGGGCCTTGCCCCCGAGCACGAGGGCCTGGGCGGCGCGGGTGCCCGCGCCCCAGTTGACCCAATCGGTGACAAAGGCGGCGGTATCGGGCCGGCCGGGGCGGGAGGCGGCGGCGAGGCGCACGGCGTAGCGCACGATGTCGTCGGCCACCGGCACGGCGCGCACCAAGGCGTGGAACGCGAGCACGTCCGCCCCGGAAAACACCGGCTCGATGGCGGCGGGTTTGCCCGCCGTGGTCTGGCGCACGACCGCGATCTCCTCGGCCTCGGGCAGGTAGTCAATGAGCACGTTGAAGAGGAAACGGTCGAGCTGGGCCTCGGGCAGCGGGTAGGTGCCCTCCATCTCCACCGGGTTCTGGGTGGCGAGCACGAAGAAGGGCTCGGGGAGGACGTGGCGCACGCCGGCGGCGGTGACCTGGTGCTCCTGCATGGCCTCGAGCAGCGCGGCCTGGGTCTTGGGCGGGGTGCGGTTGATCTCGTCGGCGAGGAGGAGGTTGGCAAAGACGGGGCCGCGCACGAACGTGAGCGCGCGCGCGCCGTCGGTCTCGGTGAGGATCTCGGTGCCGGTGATGTCGGCCGGCATGAGATCGGGGGTGAACTGGATGCGTTGAAACTTGAGCTGGAAGGCCTGCGCGACCGATTTGACCAGCAGGGTTTTGGCCAGGCCGGGAGCGCCGGTGAGGAGGCAGTGGCCGCCGGCGAGCATGGCGACGAGGAGCTGCTCGATGACGTCGCGCTGGCCCACGATGGTCTTGGCCAGCTCGGCCTCGATCCGGGCGCGGCCAAGTTGCAAACGCTCGAAGGCGGCGGCATCGGCGTCCAGCGGTGGCGGCAGGGGCGGAGGCGAAGGGGCGGAAGGGGGATCGGGCAAGGACATGGGGGAGTGGGGCGAGGGGCTGGGGGCGAGGGGCGAAGGGTGGGCGGCGGGGGCGGGCGGGGGCGGGCGGGGCGGGGGGAAAGGCGGTGGCGGTGCGGCGGCAGGTGGGGTTCGGGGGTGGCGCTTCGGCGGGGTGGCGCGCCCGGCGGGGCGCTCAG
>JBBRHC010000070.1:0-13121 GCA_038223295.1 Opitutales bacterium | reverse complement strand
GCACTTGGGCCATGCGCTTTAAAAACCCTTTTCTGCCACCCTTGTCAGTTTTTTTAACCCCTCCGACTGGCTCCGATTTGGGCCACCGCCATTCCCGCCTCCCGCTCCTTCGTGCCGGGGGAGTTCAGGATGTCTGTGGCTGGGTTAGCGTCAGCGGTGAAGCGCGATCGCGCGCGCCTCGCGAGGAATCCTGGGCTCAGGCACCGCCGAGGCCCGCGATTTGCGCGAAGCACCATTCATCGCCGCTGCGTCGCGATGCCGCCGCCGACCTCGACGTTGTACCGGGGAAGGACCCGCTCACCGCGATGCTGCCCGGCTGGGCCGCTCATCCGGCGTGGCGCCTGGTTCCCGCTCCCGAGAGCGAGTGGGCATCCTGCCCGTTCGCTGCCGACCCTATCGACCGGGTGCCCCTGCCACCTTCGATCCGCTGACATCATTTCTATCATCTCTCCCATTTTGGAGTGGGTCATGGTTTAGGATCGAGGGCCGGGGATGTAATTTACCCTGCCAGCGGGATCTTATAAGACGGGCACGCCGCTGATTGCAGCGTGATCGACCCCGGGGCGTGGGGTGTTCTCTGCTCTTAGACAAAGCGGCAATAAGGGAAAGCCCGATGCGCAAGACAGTGGCAATCCTGAGGGTCTATTCTTGCCACCGCCGATAATCGCGCGCCTGAATCGTGCGTTCTTCAGCAATTAACTTACAACTCTCTTATAAATCATGAACCAAACGATTCGGGTGTATCGCCCATCCGCCACGGTGCCATTCGGTAGCACTTCCGCATTCTTGGCAGCGTCGCGGACTTGGTGCAGGGTAACCCGAGCCGCGTTGGTCTTGCCGCTTTTGTTCGCGGCGGGCATGGCGGGCGCGCAGGGCGTGCAGTTCCGCGCCGAGATCACCTACGGTGAGTCTGCCGGAGGAAACCAGATCCTTTGGAACTCCAGCGGCTGGGCCTTGAATCTCTCGGTCGACCAGGAGTCGGACAGTGTGGAGGTGCGTTCACCCACTCGCGTTTTCGCCGCCTCGAAAACCAGCAGTACAGGCACGTTCGCGACCGATTTCGACACGGTGCGCAACGAGATGACCACCGGCGATTGGAGTATCACCTATGACTTCGAGGACCCCGAGCCGGCGAACCGCAGCGTGTTCTCGTTCACCGTGTCGGCTGGCGATGATTTTGCCAACCAGACGCCGCTACCCGCGCAGTTTCCGGCATTCTCGCCGGCCGGGGTGCAGCCGGGCCAGACCGGGGTTTCCTTAAATCCGACCTTCGTCTGGAGCGGCGATTCCAGTGCTTATAATTGGGTGCGGTTCACCCTTTTCCCGTTGGTCGGTGGCCCCGTGATCAGTGGGTTTTACGATCTCGGTTCCCAGGCGGATCCCGGCATTTTTACACCGGCCGGGGAAGATACCCTCGCGCCCGGCACGGAATACTTCGCCGAGGTGGCGTTTGGCCGCTCGGTGGGGTTTCTCACGGTTTCAGACCTGGCCTATGTGTCCGGTCCGAATGGAAATCTACCCGAGTCCTTGTCGCTAGAAACCTCGGAGAGTTTTGCGGCTCGGATGAGCTTCACCACCGCAATACCCGAGCCGGGCACCTACTCCGCCCTGGCCGGCCTGGCCGGACTCGGGGTGGCGTGGGCGCGGCGCCGGAACCGTAGCGGGTAAAGCCAACGGCACATTGTTTTCGGTGTCAGGTATAGCCCGCTCTAAAAGCGGGCTATTTCGTGTCGCAAAGGGCGACGGCGTCCTGCCAGGGCTTTGGATGCAGTAATACCAGTCACCTATTGTTTTGGGACTTTTTGCACGGGGTAAGGCGTGACCGCTGGGTGCGCTGGGTCGCGGACCGTTGCTTTTTTTCATTCACGGCTGAGCTGGCAGCGTGATTGCGTGGCAAGGCGAGCGATCAGAAAAACGGATTGGTCAACGGCCCCGTCCGCTTGGCGACTGCCTCGCCGTGAACGGCCGAGTTTTTCTCAGGTGGATCGTGATCGTCGGCGCCGCCATCTCCGCGCGGCGGAGGGCCTTCCATGCACCGGTACCTACGCTAAACCCCGACCAAGCGCCGCGATGACCGGTAAAACGCGACTCATCTTGCGACATCCAAGACTTTCCCGCCTTGGCGTGAGTTAAACCCCGCAAGGCCTTCGCCCGCCCCTTACTCTTTTTTACCGTTCTTCCTTCGCTCGGTATTGACTAAGCATTAACACGGCCGATAACCGAGCGCTCATGGTGACCGTCCCCCGCTCCGAGTTCGTGCGATGCGATCTCCGAGGCGGCGTCATTCGCCCCGACGCCGTGATCTACTACGCCCACACCGCCGACCAACCCGACGGCACCCGCGACCCCGAGCAGTCCAACTGGCAACTCCTCTCCGCCCACCTGCAAAACGTCGCCGAGCTAGCCGCCACCTTCGCCGCGCCATTCAACGCCAGCGCCGATGCCCGCCTCGCCGGCCTCCTGCATGATCTGGGGAAATACTCCGCCCGTTTCCAAGCCCGCCTCCGCGATCCCGCAATCCACGGCATCAACCACTGGTCAATGGGCACCCTCGCTGCCGCAACTATCCATAAACACTTGCCCGCCGCTTTCGCAATCGAAGGCCACCACACCGGTATGCCTGCCTTCGCGGAAAATGACCTCGAAACCACCCTCGAAGCCCTCCGCCCGCGTCTCGCCAACCTCGACCGCCCCGACTCCGCGGCGAAGCTCAATGGCTTCCCCGAATCGCTCGCCGAACTCACCGCCCGCATGAGGGCCGACGGAGTGAGCGTTCCCTCTTCCCCCGCTCCACCCGCCGCCCTCGATTTCCCCACCGCGCTCCGCACGCGCATGATTTTCTCCGCCCTCGTGGACGCCGATTTTCTTGATACCGAAGCCCATTTTGATCCGACCCAAGCCGCCCGCCGCGAACCGCCGCCGCTGCAGCCCGCCGACGCCCTCGCCCACCTGCTCGCCGCCCTCGCCACCAAATCCTCCGAGGGCTTCGTCAACCAGCACCGCCGACAACTCCTCCGCGATGCCCTCGCCGCCTCCGAGCGAGCCCCTGGTCTGTTCACCCTCACCGCCCCCACCGGCAGCGGCAAAACCCTCGCCTCACTCGCCTTCGCCCTCCGCCACGCCGCCGCACACAACGCGCTTCTCGCCGCCGACGATCCCACCCGCTTTCGCCGCATCATCGTCGTCATTCCCTACACCAGCATCATCGAGCAAACCGCCCGCATCTACCGTGAGCTTCTCGCCCCCCTCTTCGGCCCCGATTACGTGCTCGAACACCACAGCGCCGTCGCCCCCGCCGAACGCCGCGAAGACGTAAAAGCCGACGCCGAGGGCGAACGCCTGCGCCGCGCCCGCCTCGCTCAGGAAAACTGGGACGCCCCGCTCGTCATCACCACCAACGTCCAGTTCTTCGAGAGCCTCTTCGGCCACCGCCCCTCGCAGTGCCGCAAGCTGCACAACATCGCCCGCTCCGTCGTGCTTTTCGACGAGGTGCAGACCCTGCCTTCTCGGCTCGTTCCCTCGCTCCTCTCCAGCGTCACCACTTTGGTGCGCGACTACGGCGTCACCGCCGTCTTTGGCACCGCCACCCAACCCGCGTTCGCCTCCGCCTCCGCCGCGATTCCCGGCGGCTGGGCCCCAGTCGAGATTTCTTCCCAGCCCAAAGTCATGGCCGACGCCCTCCGTCGCACCCGCATCGTTCGCCGCCCACCCGAGCAAGCCCCCACTTGGCCCGAACTCGCCGACGAACTCGCCCAACACCCGCAGGTGCTCTGCGTGGTCAACCTCAAGCGCCACGCCCGCGAGCTGTTCAACGCCCTCCCGCCCGAGCACCGTTTTCACCTCTCGTCCGCCATGTGCCCGGCCCATCGCCAACGCCAGCTCGCAGAGATTCGCCGCCGACTCGACCACGCCCACCCCGAGCCCTGTCGTCTCATCTCCACCCAGCTCATCGAAGCAGGAGTGGACGTCGATTTCCCCCGCGTCTTTCGCGCCGCCTGCCCACTCGACTCCATCATCCAGACGGCGGGACGATGCAACCGCGAGGGCCGCCAATCAGAGCCCGGCGAGGTCACCATCTTTCGCCCGCTGGACCACGCCGTGCAACGTGGCGCCTACGAACAGGCGACCAAGCTCACCGAGGCTTTTCTTCACGAGCATCCCGACGCCGACCTGCACGATCCCGCCACCTATGCCGCCTACTTCGCCCGCCTCTACGGCACCCTCGGCCCCGCCGCCGCACAGGATGACCCCGCCTACGCCGCCTCGGCCAAACTCGATTTTCCCGCCGCCGCCCGCGCCTGCTCGCTCATTGACGACGGCACCCGCTCCGTCGTCGTGCGCTGGAGCGAGGGCGATGCGCTCGTTGACAAGATACGCACCCAGAAACACCTCTCCCGCGACGAGTGGCGGCTTGTGCAACGCTACTCGGTAAATCTGTATCTCTCCGCCTTCACTCCCGCCCTAGCGCGTGGCGTTATCGTGCAGCCCCTCACCGATACCGATTTCTATTTCTGGAACGGCCATTACGACGAGCACCTCGGCCTCGGCGAACCCTCCCTCGACCAACTTTGCCAATGAACTCACCCATCTACCTCCGCGCCTGGGGCGACCTCGCCTGTTTCACCCGTCCCGAAATGAAGGTCGAGCGCGTCAGCTACCCCGTCATCACGCCCTCTGCTGCCCGCGGCCTGCTCGAAGCCATCCTCTACAAACCCCAGTTCCGTTGGCGCATCCACCGCATCGCCGTGCGCCGTCCCATCCAGTTTCTCGCCTTCCGCCGTAACGAGGTGAAATCCAAGGCCTCGCGCAACCCCGAGCCGCTCTTCGCCGACGAAGATCGCACCCAACGCAACACCCTCGCCCTTCGCCAAGTGGACTACGTCATCGAGGCCAGCCTCGAACTTACCCGCCTCGCCGGCCGCCCCCGCCAGCACCCTCACGTTCACGACGAACCCACCGGCGACGACAACATCGGCAAATACTACGGCATGGCCCGCCGCCGCATTGAGCAGGGCCAGTGCTTCCACCAACCCAGCTTCGGCTGTCGCGAGTTCCCCGCCCACTTCGAACCAGCGAACGCCGCCGCCATGCAGGTTTCGCCCGAACTCAATCGCGATGCCGACCTCGGACTCATGCTCTATGATGTGTTCGACCTAGACGTCGGCGAGAGCTGGTTACCCGGCAAAATCGAGGCCCGCCCGCAGATCACCTTTTTTCGCGCCGCCCTTAAAAACGGCGTTGTCACCATCCCCGCTTGGTCCGAAGTCCGCCAACAACTTGGAGGTGCCGCATGATGCTCCAAGCCCTCCTCGCCTACGCCGAGCGCGAAAACCTCGGCGACCCCGACTTTGAGGCCGCGTCTATTCACTGGCTCATCCCGCTCGATTCGAACGGCATGCTCTCCGGCGATCCGATCCCGCTCTACGACGATCCTACCGTTAAGAAACCGCAGCCAAAAAAACTGCTCCGCGCCTTCACTTCGCCCAACGAGCTCAACCAAGGCGACAAATCCCACTTCCTCGCCGATAGCCTTGAGCGCTCCGTCCTCATGCCTAACCCCAAGGCACCGGAAAAAGCCGAGGGCCGCCGTGTCCAGCACACCTATTTCAAAAAGCTCCTTCGCGACGCCGCCCTCGGCGCTCCAACCGCCTCCTCCAAACTCACCGCCCTTCTCGCCTTCCTCGGAAACGAAGCCGAATTAACCCGCCTACACACCGCTCTCGTCTCCGCGAAAGCCAAGCCCACCGACAACGCCACCTTCGCAATCTCCGGCGAACAACTCCTCGACGATGCTGCGTTAAAAGCCTTTTGGCGTGGTCGCCGAGCGACCCTCCGCGCCTCGACCGCTCGCAGCCAACGCGTCTGTCTCGCATCAGGGCGTTTAGGTGCTGTGCTCGACACAACCGAGAAAATCAAAGGCGTGCCCGGCGGTCTGGCCACCGGCACCAACCTTATCTCCTTCGATAAAGACAGCTTCACTTCCTACGGCTTGGAGCAGGCCCAAAATGCCGCCGTCAGCCCCGACTCCGAACTCAAGTTCCGCTCCGCCCTAAACACACTCATTCCCCTCGGCCTGCGGATAAACGACGCCGTCCACCTTCACTGGACCCGCGACGCCTCCCCCACCGATCTCTTCGCTCTGCTCACTGCCGCCGACGAGGCCGACATCAAAAACCTGCTCACTGCCGCCCAGACCGGCATCGCCCCCGCCGAACTCACGCCCAACGCCTACTATGCCATGAGCCTTTCCGGCAACGGCGCCCGCATCGTCGTCCGCGACTGGCTCGAAGCCACCGTGCCCGAAATCGAGGCCCACGTCCGCCGCTGGTTTACCGATCTCACCATCATCGCGCCCGACGGCACCCACGAGGAAAACGCCTTCAAGCTCGGCCGCCTGCTTTACGCGATGGTGCGCGACAAGATCGACGAACTCCCCCCGCAAATCCCCACCCAGCTCCTCTACGCCGCCTTGCGCGGCACGCCCCTTCCCCAGACCGCCCTCATCGCCGCCCTGCGCCGTCAGCAAATCGAAAACAAGGGACCAGGCGATATCTCCGACCCGCGTCTCAACCCCGCCCGCATGGCCCTCATCCGCGCCTGCCTCAACCGCTCTCCCAACCCATCAACCCATCCCATCATGACCACCGCCCTCGATCCCGATTCCCACCACCCTGCATATCTCTGCGGACGCCTCTTCGCCGTTTTTGACCGCCTGCAATACCTCGCCCTTGAAGGCGTAAACGCCGGCGTCGTCGAACGCTTCTACGCCAGCGCGAGCGTCACACCCGCGCTTGTCATGGGGCGCTTGCATCGCAACGCCCAGTTTCATCTCGCCAAGGCCGGCGGCGGCATCGCCGAAAACGTTCGCAAAGATTTCGAGGAAATCTCCGGCGCCCTTGGCGCAAAATTCCCGGCTTCGCTCGACCTCGAATCTCAGGGCCGCTTCGCCCTCGGTTACTACCATCAGAAAGCCGACTACCGCCGCCGCACGGCCGACCGCAAGGAAGCAGCCGCAGCCGCTAGCACCGCCGCCGCCAAAATCTGATAGTTCACCGCTTCTCCACCCTTTTTCCAAAACTCAATTCCACCACCACCCATCATGTCCCAGCCCATCACCGCCCGCTACGACTTCGTTTATCTCTTTGACTGCAAAGACGGAAATCCCAACGGCGATCCCGACGCCGCCAACTCTCCCCGCGTGGACCCGCAGGATATGCATGGCCTCGTCTCCGACGTCTGCCTTAAGCGCAAAATCCGCAACTTCGTGCAAATCGCCAAACCTGGCGTCGAAGGCTACGATATTTTCATCCAGCAAAGCGCCGTCCTCAACGATCGCATTCAAAAGGCTCACGACGACCTCGGCCATAAGCTCGACGCCAAAAAAGGCACCACCCGCGACCAGGTTTCGTCCGCCCGCGCCAAGATGTGCTCCCGCTACTACGACGTCCGCACCTTCGGTGCCGTCATGTCCACCGGCGTCAACGCCGGCCAAGTGCGCGGTCCCGTGCAGATCAGCTTCTCGCGCAGCATCGATCCCGTGCTGCCGCTCGACATCAGCATCACCCGCATGGCCGTCGCCGAGGCCAAGGACGCCGAGTCGCCCAACCAGACGATGGGCCGCAAAAACCTCATTCCCTACGGCCTCTACCGCTGCCACGGATTCATCTCCGCCAACCTCGCGAAAGACACGATCTTCACCACCGAAGACCTCGAACTCTTTTGGCAGGCGCTAGCCATGATGTTCGATCACGACCGCTCCGCCTCGCGCGGCACGATGGCTCCGCAAGCGCTGCTCGTCTTTGAGCACGGCACCCCTCTTGGCAACGATCCCGCCCACAAACTCTTCGAGCGCATTAAAATCGCCGCCAAGCCCGGAATCACCGCCGCCCGCGACTTCGCCGACTATAACCTCACCATTGACGACGCCAACCTGCCCGTCGGCATCAAGCTTCACCGCAAACTCTAGCGATTCCCCGCCCAACTTGACTACTTGTCCAGTTGGGCGCAGCCTTCCATCATGTCCACCTCCCTCACCATCGGCGAATTCAAGGCCCGCCTGCCCGAGGCCCTTGCCCTGGTCGAAAAGGGCGAGACCGTCACCGTCACTTACGGCCGCAACAAACGTCCCGTCGCCGTTTTCGGCCCTCCGCCTCGCGCTCCCAAACGCAAACTCGGCCACCTCGCCGGAAAGTTTAGCGTCACCATCAGTCCCGATTGGAAAATGACCGAAGAGGAGCTTTTCGGCTCGTGAAGCTCCTGCTCGACACCTGCTCCCTTCTCTGGGCCTTGCAAGACGCCAGCAGCCTTTCTGCACCAGCACGGCGGGCGCTAAAAAATCCCGACAATACTATTTCAGTCAGCATCGTTTCGTTTTGGGAAATCAGCCTAAAATCCGGCCTCGGAAAACTCGCGCTCAACGGCGCCTCGCCCGAGGACATTCCACGCTTCACCGAGGAGGCCGGTTGGACGATCCACCCTCTCACGCCACAACTTGCCGCCAGCATCGGTCGCTTGCGCCGCAACCCCGACCATCGCGACCCCTTCGACCGCCTGCTCATCTGGACCGCGATCAACGACGACTTCGCCCTCGTTTCGGGCGATACCGACTTCCCCCTCTACGTTCCCCAAGGCTTAAAAATCTGCTGGTAGCGCGCTCCTACCGTTGCGTCGCTGACCTCTTCCCCTGCCATGAAAACCGTCACCCTCACCGCCACCTTCGATGGGGAACACATTCAGCTAGACGCCATCTTTTGACCCCCGGTGCGTGCCTTCTGGTGACCTTGCTCCCTGGCGAGCCTGATCCCGAGCGCGACGCCATGCTGCGCCTCGCCGCCCAAGGCCTTGCACGTGCTTACGGCGATAACGAACCAGAATACACTCTCGCGGATCTAAAAGAGATTAATCCTCTCTACGAGGGTCGTCCATAAGCGGCTACCGCACCCAGGCGAATCTTAGCCGAGTCAGGTAATAAATCACATGGACTCGCTCCCCCTCAGCGCCCTCAACGATCACCTCTACTGCGAGCGCCGCGCCCACCTCAAATTCGTGGACGGTCTGCGCGGCACCAATGAGCACACCCTTATCGGCGATCTCGCCCATAAAAACGTGGACACCCCCGGCTACGAACACCGCGCCGGTTGGGAACTGCTCCGCGCGCTTCCGCTTTTCTCCGATACCCTCGGCCTCTCCGGCAAGGCCGACCTGGTCGAGATCCGCCGGGCGGATCCCGACTCATCTCAAATCTCAAATTCGAAATCTCAAATGCCTCGCCGCGTGCTCGCGGCGAGGCCCGTGGAATACAAAAAAGGCCCCGCCCGCCGCTGGTCCAACGACCACGCCCAACTCTGCGCCCAGGCTCTCTGCCTGGAGGAAATGTTCGGCCTGCGCATCGAGGCCGGCCTCATCTTCCACGCCGCCTCCGCCCTGCGCACTGAGGTGGTTTTCGACGATTCGCTCCGCGCGCTCACCCTCGCCACGCTCGCCGCCCTCCGCGTCACGCTCGCCCGTCCGGCCGCGCCGCCCGCAGTGTTGAAGCCGCAATGCGACGGCTGTTCGCTGCGCGATGTATGCCTGCCCGAGGCCTCCGCTTCAGCCACCCTCAGCACCGCCTCGCGCCGCCTCTTCGAACCCCGCCAATATTGACGCACCTTCACCCCTGTGTCACATTGGACACATACCAAATCGCCCATGAAAACCATCTCCATCCGCGAACTCCACACCCGCACCGGCCACTACGTCCGCCAAGCCGCCTCCGAGCCCATCACCGTCACCGATCGCGGCCAGACCATCGCCATCATCCAGCCCGCCACCCCTGCCAATCAGCTCGGCAAACCCTTCCCCAAACGTGATCGCTCGGCCATGCCTGCCACCAACCTCGACTCCACCGAGCTAATCTCCGCAGACCGCGACGGCCGATGATCTACCTCGACAGCGCCTACATAGCCAAATGCTACCTGCGGGAACCTGGAACCGACGAGGTTCTCGACCTCGTGGAAGGCACCTCCGGGCGCGCCTCCCTCCTGCTGGCACTCACTGAAATTCAAACGACTTTCCACCGCCAGCTACGCGAAGGCAAAATAGACCAAGCCACCTACCTCGCCCTCAGCCGCCGCTTCGAGGAAGACCAGGCCGCTGAGCTATGGCACTGGCTGCCGGTCACCGAATCCCTCGTCCGCCTCTCGGTCGCGCGACTCCAATCCCTCCCCGCCTCGATTTTCCTCCGCTCCGCCGATTGCCTGCACCTCTGCGCCGCCACCGAGGGAGGCTTTAAGGAAATCTACTCCAACGACCGCCACCTGCTCGCCGCCGCTTCACATTTTGGCTTAAGGGGTATCAACGTCATCCACTGATTCTAATTCGCGATCAAAATGAGACGATTATCAAAAATTGGCCAGGGACGGCCAACGCTACATAAAGCATCCGATGTAGGGTTGGCCGTCCCCGGCCAATTAGAGTCACTTTGAAAACGAATTGGAATGAGCCGCCGCGCGGCGACGGCTGATCGCGAGGCTCAAAACTGCGGCATGCACGCCGACGCGCGCTCAAGCCAATGGATTCACGACCTCGAAAAATCCGAAGCCCACAAAATCACTCATATTCCGAGTATAAAATCGCCCCACCCCCTGCGCGCGCAGCGTCTCCGCCAACACCGCGTCATATACCAGCAGGCCGCTCCGCTCGCCTTGCGCCGCCACCGCTCTCAACACCCCCGCCCAGCGCGCCTCCTCGTAGCCGCAGTGCAAAAAACCCGTCTCCTCCCGAAACCATGCGATTTGTGCCACCGCCGCCTTCGCCGACAAGGGCTTCGCCATCACTTTCGGATGCCGTAGCAGCCGATAAAGTTCAAACAACACTTGATCGGCAAAAATCCACTCGCGCGGCTCCCCCAGCGCCGCGTCCAGCCAGGCCTTGGCCGCCGCATGCTCAGCGCACCCGCGATTCATCGCATAGAGCAGCAGATTCGTATCCCCGCTCTTCATCGCTCGTCCCCTTCGTAAGCCATCGCCCGCAAATCCCCCGCCCCCGCTAGCACCGCCCCGCCATCAAAGGTGCGCAACGCCACCCGCACCGCTTTACGCCGCACCGCCGGATAAGTCCGCACCATCTGCTCGGCCGCCCGCCTCACCACCTCGCTCAAGGGCCTGTCCTCCACCGCCGCAATCTCCCGCAAATCCTGCAGCAACGGCTCGGGTAATAAAACTTGTATCTTTTGCATGGCTCCATGCTTTGCATGTACCTAAAAATGGCAAGCCGCAAGCCCGGCGCCGTCTATAGACTAAACTCACCGCCCCGATCCGACGCGCTGGGGTCAACGCGTTCCACCTTCGCCAAAACTCCCAGCTCCGAGCTACTCCCCGCGCTTCCATGCCTCAAACCCTGCAAAACGTTCTCTACCTGCTGACGCCCGGCCTGTCGTTGCGCCGCGACGGGCTGGCCCTCCGCGTCGAACACGAGAAACAACTCAAGCTTTCCCTGCCCGTCCATAATCTCGAATCAGTCTATGTTTTCGGCGCCGATATCTACGTCTCGCCCTCCGCGATGCGCCTCTGCTGGGAACACGGCGCGAGCGTATGCTTTTTCACCGATTGGGGCCGGCTGGAGGCGCGGGTGGAGGGCGTGCCGCAAGGCTCCGTCTTCCTGCGCCGCGCGCAGCACGCCGCCGCGTCGTCGCCCGTCCGCGGCGCCGCGCTGGCCCGTGCCTTCGTGGCGGGCAAGCTGCACAACGTGCGCTGGCTGCTAGCCCGGAGCGCGCGCGATGCCGCCGGCGAGGAAGACCGCGAGGCTCTGCGCACCGTGGCCGACGCTCACGCGCACTTGCTGCGCGAGCTGGGCCGCACCGCCGACGATCCCGATGTGATTCGCGGCGTCGAGGGCAGGGCGGCGGCGCTGCATTTCGGGGTTTTCTCGCGGCACCTGCGCCCGGCGCTACGGGAGGAGTTCCCCTTTGATGGTCGCAGCCGGCGCCCGCCGCGCGATGCGATCAACGCCTTGCTCTCGTTTTTGTATGCGCTGCTCCGGCACGATTGCGTGTCGGCCCTGACCGCCGCGGGCCTCGATCCTTTCGTGGGTTACTTGCACGCCGACCGCGCCGGGCGCGAGTCGCTGGCGCTCGACCTCATGGAGGAGTTTCGCCCGTGGGTGGAGCGTTTGGCGCTGACGCTGCTCAACCGCGGAGAGTTAAAAACCGGCCAATTCGTGGCGCGCGAGGGTGGGGCGGTGGAGTTGAGCGAGGCGGCGCGCAAGGCGCTCGTGGCGGCCTACCAGCAACGAAAACAGGAGGAGGCCGCGCACCCCTTGTTCGAGGCCCGGGTGCGTCACGGTCAGCTGGTGTTTATCCAAGCCCGCCTGCTGGCGCGGGCCCTGCGATATGAAACCGAATACACGCCCCATTTGTTCAGTTAAACCATCCGCGTGCGATCCTCGTCGCCCCACTCCCCCCCCTGTTCGCACCGCCAACCCGAATCCGCGCATTTCCCATGTTTCTCCTTATCACTTACGACGTCTGCACGCGCGATGAACGGGCCGGTGCGCGCCGCCTCCGCCGCGTGGCCAAGGCGTGTACCTCCTACGGCATCCGCGTGCAAAAGTCGGTCTTCGAGATGCAGCTCGGGCAAAAGGAATGGGTGGAGCTGAAGGCGCGTTTGCTCGCCGAGATGGATGCGCGACAGGATTCGCTGCGGGTGTATTTCATCGATCAGGCCGGGAAGGATAAGATCGAGCACTACGGGGCGCAGGAGCCGCTCAACGTGGTGGACGATACACTGGCGCTGTGATGCGGGAGAGTGCGCGGCGGTGCGGCGCGAACGAGCAGCCGCGGCGGGCCGGGCACCCTTTCGCGGAATGGCCAAGCCTCTGATGGACAAACGGGAAGGAGGTCAGATAACCTTTTCCGTCGGCAGAACCGACGGGTTCTTTGACAGTTTCGCAAACGAGCCCCAGAACAGCTTGGTGATCAGCCTAAAAACCTGATAGCTGTCGCCTCGCTCACCCGAGCGAGGCGCGGATTGAAACACGATTGGAACTTGTAATATCACACAGTAAATGTGTCGCCTCGCTCACCCGAGCGAGGCGCGGATTGAAACAGCTTGCCCTTTCTTGCCCTTACTTGCCTGCTCCGTCGC
>JBBRHC010000069.1:0-13122 GCA_038223295.1 Opitutales bacterium | reverse complement strand
TTATTCTCCCGTGACACCCGACGCCCTCAAAGCGCACCTCAAGCAGATAAAATACCCCGGTTTCAGCCGCGACATCGTGTCCTTCGGCCTGGTCAAATCCGCCGCCCTCATCGATGGCACCGCCCGCGTCGCGCTCACCCTCACCACCGCCGACCCCAAGATCCCCCTCCACCTCAAACGCGAGGTCGAGGCCTGCCTGCGCGCCCTACCCGAGGTGAGGGACGTCGTCATCGACATCGCCGTCAGCGCGCCCAAGGCCACCCCCGGCGGGGGAGGCAATCTCGGTGGCAACTCCGCCGCGCCCAAGACCATCCGCCACGCCGTCGCCATCGCCTCCGGCAAGGGCGGCGTGGGCAAGTCCACCTTCTCGGTCAACCTCGCCGTCGCCGCCGCCGCCCACCTCGCCGCCCAGGGCCGCCCCGGCCGCGTGGGCCTCATGGATTGTGACATCTACGGCCCGTCCGTGCCGCTCATGATCGGCCTTCACGGCCAACGCCCCGAGGTGCGCGGCGAGGGCGAGACGTCCCGCCTCGTGCCCCTGGAGGCCCACGGCGTGAAGGTCATGAGCATGGGTTTCCTGGTCGATGACAACACCCCCGTGGTCTGGCGCGGCCCCATGATCATGAAGACTATCCAGCAGTTCGTGCAGAACGTGGATTGGGGACCGCTCGACCTTCTCCTGGTTGATTTGCCGCCCGGCACCGGCGACGCCCAGCTCAGCCTCGTACAAACCCTGCCGCTCGATGGCGCGGTGCTCGTCACCACCCCCCAGCCCGCCGCCACCCAGGTGGCGCGCAAGGGCGGCCTGATGTTCCAAAAGGTAAATGTCCCGCTCCTCGGCGTGGTGGAAAACATGAGCTGGTTCACCGACCCCGCCGGCCTTCGCCACGCGCTTTTCGGCGAGGGTGGCGGCCAGTCTACCGCCGACAGCCTCGGCACCACTTTGCTCGGCCAAGTGCCCCTGATCCCGGAAGTCCGCGTCGCCAGCGACCAAGGCGCGCCCCTCGTCGCCACCGACCCCGCAGGCGAGGCCGCCCGCCACTTTACCGCCATCGCCATCGAGCTGCTCGCCCGTCTGGAAAAGAAAACCCCTTCCGCCCAGCCGCCGGTCATCTGAGGCCGCCCGCCGCGCGTCCCAAACACGCCCCGGCGGACGCCCGCCCCCGCCCGCCAGCCAGTCCGCCTGCATGCCTCACCGCATGCGATTCCTCGCGGTCGATGTAACTTCGCGCCCGTCGCGCCCGTCCCTCGTCCGATACGCCGTGGCGGTGGTCCGCCCCAACAGTCCGCATGCTGCCAAACTCTCCCAAACCCGCCGCGCCTTTCGCCCCATGAGCCCCAAAGCCAAAAACTACGTCATCGCCTTCCTCCTCTGCACCACCCTCGGCGGTGCCGCGCTCCTCGTCCAGACCCGCCAGCAGCTCGCCGCCGCGCGCCTGGCCCCCACCCTTCAAGTGACCCGCAGCGAGTTTACCACCGCCGCCGCGCCCGCCCCGCTCATCGCGCCGACACCCGCCCCCGCCCCAGCGCCGGACGAAAGCCCGAATTTCGACGTCCTGCGCGACGGCCTGGAAGGTTTTCCGGGGGGCGGTGGTCCGGGTGGCGGTGGCGGAGGCAATCGCGGTCAACGCGGCGGCGCCCAGTTCGCCGCCCAGATGGCCGAACTCATGAAAGACCCCGAATTCGTCTCCGCCTGGAAACTCGAGCAGGAGGCACGCGTCGAGCAGCGCTACGGCGCGCTTTTCAAAACCCTCAATCTCCCGCCCGATCGCCTCGCCAGCCTCAAAACCCTTCTCGCCGAGCGCGCCAACGCCGGTCGTGACGTCTGGACCAGCGCCCGCGAGCAAGGCCTCAATCCCCGCGACCCCGCCGCCCGCGACCAGTTGCGCCAACTCACCGCCGACCTCCAGGCCGAGATCGATGCCAGCATCAAAAACGCCGTCGGCCCCGCCGTGATGACCGCCATCGAGGGCTACAACGCCACCTCCACCCAGCGCACCACGGTCAACACCTTTGACCAAAAGCTGAGCAGCCTGCCCGGCGCCCAAAGCCTCAATCCCTCTCAATCTCAGCAACTCACCACCATCCTCGCCGAGACCGGCCGGCAGCAGGATCGCAGCACCCTCATCACCGACGCCACCATCACCCGCGCCGCCGGCGTCCTGACCAATTCTCAGCTCACGACCCTCAAACAGCTCCAAGCCGAGCAACAGGCCCAGCAAGTCCTGCAAACCAAAATGCGCGCCGCCCGTGACGCCGCCCGCGCCGCCCGCGAGTAACGTTGGGGAACCCCGCGCATAGCTCGGACGTGGCAAGGACGTCCCGCCCGTGAACCAACGCGCCTCCCGCCCGATTGCTGACGATCCCATGGGCGCAGACACACCCGGCTACCGAGGCCCCCGGACATCGCTTCTACCGCCCCCGAGCCGAGTCCCCGGCGCAATATACCCTTGCCCGTTACTGTGGCCGCTCCGTAGACTAAACGCTTCGTCCGCGACACCACCGCGACACCTCACCCACCATGATCGTCACCACCGCGCAGCTCTTCAAACACGCCTACGGCAAATACGCCATCGGGGCCTACAACATCAACAACGCCGAGCAGGCCATGGGCCTCTTCAAGGGAGCCATCGACTCCCAGGCCCCCTTCATCATCCAGATCTCGAAGGGCGCGCGCAGCTACACCGATAAACGCATGCTGGAGGCCATTATCCGCGCCGCCGGCGAGATTTTCCCCGACGCCATCTACGCCGTCCACCTCGACCACGGCGACGAGGCCACCTGCTACGATTGCATCAACTCGGGCTTTTTCAGCTCCGTGATGATCGACGCCTCCCACGAGACCTTCGAGAAAAACGTGGAAATCACCAAACGCGTCGTGGACGTCGCCCACGCCAAGGGCCTCTCCGTCGAGGCCGAGCTCGGCATGCTCGGCGGCGTCGAGGAAGACATCGTGGTTGAGGAAGGCCACTCCTGCCTCACCGATCCCGCCGAGGCCGAGGAGTTCGTCAAACAAACCGGCTGCGACTCCCTCGCCTGCGCCATCGGCACCTCCCACGGCGCGTTCAAGTTCAAGGGCAAGCAATCCCTCCACTTCGACGTCTTGGAGAAGATCAAGGCCCGGATGAACGGCTTCCCGCTCGTCATGCACGGCTCCAGCTCGGTTCCCCAGGAAGAGGTCGCCCGCATCAACGCCGCCGGCGGCACCATCGCCGGCTCCATGGGCGTGGACGTGAACGAGTACCTGCCCGCCGCCAAGCTCGGCGTCACCAAGCTCAACATCGACACCGACGGTCGCCTCGTCTGGACCCGCGTCCACCGCGAGTTCTTCCGCGACAAGCCCTCCGAGTTCGATTTCCGCCCGCCCGGCAAGATCTTCATCGTCGAGTACGCCAAGTTCATCGCCAGCCGCAACGTGCTCCTCGGCAGCGCCGGCCAGCTCACCGACCTCCGAGCCAGCCTCGGCAAGTAAGCGCCCCAGCCTCCCCACGCTCCCGCGCAGGGCTACGCCGTCCGCCAACAGCAGATGGAAACACCGTAGCCCGTCGCGGGAACAGCGGGATCTCCACCGCAGGATCTCTCCTGCAGGATTTCCACCGCCCGCAAAAAAGCCCGCCTCTTTCGAGGCGGGCTTTTTTACGGAGCCTAATTACATGCCGACCGGAGGCGTCGTCGCCTCGGCGGGAGCCGCGTCGGCCGCCGGAACGGCGGCGGCGGGCTTGATTTCCAACAGCTCGACGTCGAACACCAAAGTCGCGTTCGGGGGGATCGAGCCGCCCGCGCCCTGCTCGCCGTAGCCGAGCTTGGAGGGGATGTAGAGCTTCAGCTTGCCGCCGACGCCCACGAGTTGCAGACCCTCGGTCCAGCCGGGGATCACGCCGTTGAGCGGGAACTCGGCGGGCTCGCCGCGATCCACCGAGCTGTCAAACTTGGTGCCATTCACCAGCTTGCCGGTGTAGTGGACCTTCACGGTGTCTTCCGGCTTGGGTTTCTGCTCGGAGCCCGGCGCGATCACCTCGTAGTAGAGGCCGGTCGGGGTGGAGAGGATCTTGGGGTTCTTCTTCAACTCGTCGAAGAAAGCGGCCGACTCGCCCTCGGACTTCGAGGCGGCCTTGGCGGCGGCGACTTGCTGACGGGCGCCCAGTACGCGCTGGATCTCTGGGCCGTAGGCCTCGGGATTGAACGTATCCTTGGCGCCGCTGAAGGCCGTCTCAAGGCCCTTCATGACGGCGGTGCGCTCGCCTTCCGTGAGTTCAAAGTCGGCGATCCCGATGCGTTGCCCGACCAGATAACCGAAGGCCTCGAACACCTGCTCGTTGGTGTAGCTCGGAGCGTCGGCGGCGGGCGTGGCCATGGCGGGGCTCGCGGCGGCAGGCTCGGCGGCTCCCTGGGCGGAAGCGTTGACGGACGATAGCGCGCCAACGGCGGCGAGGGAGGAAACCTGCATAAGGCGGACGAGTTTCATGCGTTGAGGGGTGTGATTTGGATGGAAGTGCTTTCGACGAACCAGGCTAAGGAGAGTCCCGGCACGAAACGAAAGTTCCACGCTGCGCGGACCGCCCGCTCCGTGGCAAACCCATAGTCGCACGCGCCGCGTTTCGGGATGGGACAGAAAGTGAGGCCAGGGCTGTCCCGCCGGCGTGGCACGGGCGTCCCGCCCGTGAGCGAATGGGCATCCTGCCCGTTCGCCGACGACCCCATGGGCGGGGCGCCCATGCCACTTTCGACCCGCTAACCTCACTTCCCGTTATACCCGCCAAATTCAGGGCGAGCGTGTGCGGAGCTTGTCCCCGCCACCCGCCGCCCCTTTTGTCCGCAACCCCTTACGCGATGAACCCCCACTCCTTTTGGACCAGCACCGACGGCCAGATCCAGGCCGTGCGGCGCAAAGACGCCCGCACCCTTTCGCTCACCCTCGCCTTCGCCCCGCGCACCTCCGCCGAATGGGAATTCATGCGCGTCAATGCCGCCGGCCTTCATTTCACCGAGCGCAGTACCCTCGCCCGCGTGGGCATCGAGATGATCACCCACGGCCATCCCCACGCCGACGGCAAACGCTTGCTCCTCGAGGCCGACGCCTTCCTCTACGACGACAGTTTCCCCAACTCCACCTACTGGCATCAGCTCCTCCGCCCCGGGATCCCGGTCGGCCGCGTATTCCACGCCCCGCCCGAGGCCAAGCTCACCTCCACCGAGATCTGGGACGCCCTCAAGGCCAACCGCCTCAAGCTCCCCGCCTCCACCAGCATTGATCGCTACGGCCGCGTCTTCCTCACCCCGCACGCCCTCACCTACACGCTCAACCCCCGCCTCACCCGCCCCGCCTTCGAGCGCCTCGTCGCCGGCACCTCCGGACGCGGCTTTCTCGACAAGGTCCAGATCCGCAACGAGGCCAGCCCCATCTCCATCGGCCCGCGCTCCGGCATCCTCACGAGCTGCTCCATGTATTTGAAAGAACACTACGTGGTGCTCAACCCCGGCGCGGGCAACTTCGGCATCCACACCAGCGCCATCCTGCTCGATCCGATCAAGACCCACGGGACGAACATCATGCTCGAGATCTACAACCTCGGCGAACACCCCGTGGTCAACCCCATCATCTCGGTCGACATCTTCCGCGCGCCCGTGCCCGCCCCCGGCCCGTATAAAAACCAGGCCCGCCGCCGCCACCAGGACATCACCGCCACCCGCGCGCTCTACGACTGCCTCGACGCCAATCCCCCCGTCGAGGACTCCGCCGCCGTGCGCCCGCGCACCCGCGTCACGGTCAAGGGCCAGAGTTCCACCATGGCCAACCCGAGCGTACTGCTCGACTCCGCCACCTTCGCCTCGCTGCGCATCAAACCCTCCGTCGCCAAACTCGAGCGCACCTGCGGCCACCGCACCATGATCCAGGCGCTCGACGCCGCGTCCGACAACGCCGACACCCTGCTCGTCGACTACTTCCCCAACCTCCTCGAATACGTCGAGCTCCTCACCCGCCTGGGCAAGATTCCGCTCAAGCGCATCGTTTTCCGCCGCCCCTCGCGCTCCCACGGGTTTTTCCTCTCCAGCGACGCCCACGCCCGCCTCGACAGCCTGGAGGCCCTCGGCATCAAGGTCTATTGGTTCAACCCCGAACTCGGCGACCTCTACCTCCACGCCTACAAGGGCAACCACGGCTTTTTCGTGCGCGAGGAGCTCGTCACGCGGTTCCAGGAATCCACCATTCTCGCCTTCTACGGCAGCGCCGGCGGCCTCGACGAGTCGCAGACCAAACGCATCTCGTCGCTCATCGACCAGCTCGCCGGTTTCATGGGCCCCAACGTCGGCGTGCTCACCGGCGGCGGCGGCGGCGTGATGCGCCTCGCCACCGACCAGGCGCGAGAAAAAGGCGCGCTCACCGGCGCGTGTTTCCTCGAGCTCGAAGCCCAGCCGCCCGAGCTCGGCGTGGACTTTTTCAACACCTTCCAGGAGACGTCCCGCCACTTCCGCCAAAAGTGGTTCGAGGTCGCGGATTTTTGCATCTTCAACGTCGGCGGCGTCGGCACGTTGGAGGAGATCGGCATCGAGATGTGCAACCTCAAGCTCGGCATCCGTCCGCGCGTGCCCTATGTGTTTCTCGATCAGGACTACTTCGCGCCGCTGAAGGCGCAGCTCAAACAAATGGCCGCCGAGAAACGCGCCCCCGCCTGGATGCTCGAATACCTCCTCTTCACCGACGACCCCGCCGAGGTGCTGCGCTTCTATCGCCAGCGTTTGCAGGTGCTCTGAGGTCGCGCCACGGCGGCCGAGATTCCCCTCGGATCTCGGCCGGTAGGGCGTCACCGCCGGGCGCGCCGGTGTGGATCGTTGGGCCACAAAAAAACCGGCGCACCGTGGAGGTGCGCCGGCTTGGTTTGGTTGGTTTGCCTGGTCTTGGTTTTGGTTTCCTCTCGCGAGGGCGACCGAGCCGGGGACGGAATTAGTAGTCCATGCCGCCCATGCCGCCGCCGCCGTGGCCGCCGCCGGAGGGAGCTTTGTCCTTATCGGGGGCATCGGTGATGATGCACTCGGTGGTGAGCAGAAGGCCCGCGATGGACGCCGCGTTCTGGAGGGCGGTGCGAACCACCTTGGTGGGATCGACGACACCGGCCTTGACGAGGTCTTCGTAGGCGCCGGTGGCGACGTTGTAGCCATTGGAACCGGTGCTCGCGAGCACGGCTTGCACGACGACCGCGCCTTCGACGCCGGCGTTGAAGCACAGCTGCTTAAGCGGGGACTCGACGGCGCGACGGATGATCTGCGCGCCCAGCTTCTCGTCACCCTCGAGGGCGGCGATGGTGGCGTCCAGGGCCTTGGCGGTGCGCAGGAGGGCGACACCACCGCCGGAGACGATACCCTCGGCAACCGCGGCGCGGGTGGCGTGGAGAGCGTCTTCGACGCGCTGTTTCTTTTCCTTCATCTCGGACTCGGTGGTGGCACCGACGTTGATGACGGCGACGCCGCCGGCGAGCTTGGCGAGGCGCTCCTGGAGCTTCTCCTTGTCGTAGTCGCTGGTGGTCTCTTCGATCTGGCGGCGGATCTGCTTCACGCGGCCCTGGATGTCGGAGCTCTTGCCGGCGCCTTCGATGATGGTGGTGTTTTCCTTGTCCACCACGATGCGCTTGGCGCGGCCGAGGTCGGAGACCTGGACGTTCTCAAGCTTGATGCCGAGGTCCTCGGAGAGGAGACGACCACCGGTGAGGGTGGCGATGTCTTCGAGAATGGCCTTGCGGCGATCACCGAAGCCGGGGGCCTTGACCGCGCACACATTGAGGGTGCCGCGGATCTTGTTCACCACCAACGCGGCGAGGGCTTCGCCCTCAACCTCTTCGGCGATGATGAGCAGGGGCTTGCCGGTCTTGGCGGCGGCCTGGAGGACGGGGAGGAACTCCTGGAGGTTGGAGATCTTCTTCTCGTGGATGAGGATGTAAGCATCCTCGAGGATGGCTTCCTGGCTCTCCTGGTTGGTGGAGAAATAGGCGGAGAGGTAGCCCTTGTCGAACTGCATGCCTTCGACGACGTCGAGGGTGGTCTCGATGGATTTGTTCTCTTCGACGGTGATGGTGCCGTCTTTGCCGACCTTATCCATGGCCTCGGCGATGATGTCGCCGATGGTGGTGTCCCAGTTGGCGGAGACGGTGGCGACCTGGCGGATCTCCTCGGTGTCGTTTACCTTCTTGGAGATGTTGGCGAGCTCGGCCACGGCGGCGTCCACGGCCTTGTCGATACCACGCTTGAGGTAGATGGGGTTGGCGCCGGCGGTGACGTGCTTGAGGCCCTCTTTATAAACGGCCTCGGCGAGCACGGTGGCGGTGGTGGTGCCGTCGCCGGCGGCGTCGTTGGTCTTCGAGGCGACCTCTTTCACGAGCTGGGCGCCGATGTTTTCGTAGGCGTCGGCGAGCTCGATTTCCTTGGCGACGGTGACGCCGTCCTTGGTGACGGCGGGGGAGCCGAATTTCTTGTCGATAACGACGTTGCGGCCCTTGGGACCGAGGGTGACCTTGACGGCGCGGGCGAGGAGCTCGACACCGCGGAGGATTTTCTGGCGGGCGGCTTCGTCGAAGAGGAGTTGTTTGGCGGCCATAGTAGTGGAGTTAGATCTGAGATTTGAAATTGAGATTTGATATTACGCGGAGCCGAAGGCTTCGCGTCAGGCGATGATGCCGAGGATGTCGTCTTCGCGGACCAAGGTGAACTTCTCGCCGTCGAGCTTCACTTCGGTGCCGCCGTATTTGCTGATGAGAACCTTGTCGCCGACCTTCACCTCGAAGGTGGAAAGCACGCCTTTATCATCCTTCTTGCCGGTGCCAAGGGCGATGACCTCGGCCTCCTGTGGCTTTTCCTTGGCGGAATCAGGGATGATAATGCCGCCGCGGACCTGTTCTTTTTCCTCGATGTGCTTCACGAGGACGCGATCGCCGATGGGCTTGATAGTAACTTTGGCCATGTTGGTTGGGTGTGGGTTGGGATTATGAACTTACGGGAGTTTTTATATTCGTTTTTTAACGACACGCGTCGCCGGCCTCCCGGCCGAGCGGCGCGTGAAAGGTGGGGGCGCGCGGCTTGAGGGCCGCGCGCGATGTGGGTTAGCTCTTCTTTTCGTCGTCCATGACCTCGAAGTCGGCGTCCACGACGTCAGCCTTCTTTTCGGTTTTCTTGCCGGACGCGGCCTCGGCGGAGGAAGCGCCGGGACCCGCCTCGCCGCCGGGGGCGGCGGCACCGGCGGCCTGCGCGGCCGCGTAGAGTTCGCCACCGATTTTTTGCAGGTTCTCGAGCGCGGCCTTCATCTTGGCCAAGTCGCCGGACTCAAGGTCCTTCTTGGCATCGACCAGGGCGGTCTCGAACTTGCCCTTGATCTCGGCGGGGATCTTTTCGCCGGAGTCCTTGAGGGTCTTTTCGAGGCCGTAGATGGTGGAATCGAGGGAGTTCTTGGTCTCGACCTCTTCCTTGCGCTGCTTGTCGGCCTCGGCATTCAGCTCGGCCTCGCGGGTCATCTTCTCGACCTCTTCTTTGGAAAGGCCGGAGGAGCCCTGAATGGTGATTTTTTGATCTTTGCCCGTGCCGAGATCCTTGGCGGTGACGTTGAGGATGCCGTTCGCATCGATGTCGAAAGTGACCTCGATTTGTGGGGTGCCGCGGGGCGCGGGCGGGATGCCGTCGAGGCGGAAGTTGCCCAGCTTTTTATTGTCGCGGCTCATCGGGCGCTCGCCCTGCAGGACCACGATCTCAACCGAGGGCTGGCTGTCGCTGTAAGTGGAGAACACCTGCGACTTCTTGGTCGGGATGGTGGTGTTGCGATTGATCATCGCGGTGGAGACACCGCCGGCGGTCTCGATACCCAGGGTGAGCGGGGTGACGTCGAGCAGGAGCACATCCTTTACGTCGCCCTTCAGCACACCGCCCTGAATGGCCGCGCCGATGGCAACGACCTCGTCGGGGTTGACACCTTGGTGCGGGGGCTTGCCGGCGAGCTTGTGAGCGATTTCGACGACCTTGGGCATGCGGGTCATGCCGCCGACAAGGACGAGCTCGTCGATGTTGGCGGAGGTGAGGTCGGCGTCCTTGAGACAGTTTTTAAACGGCGCGATGGTGCGCTCAAAGAGGGAGTCGCAGATCTGCTCCATCTTGGCGCGGGAGAGCGAAAGGTTGAGATGTTTCGGGCCGGAGGCGTCGGCGGTGATGAAGGGCAGGTTGATGTCGTAGCTCTGCGCGGAGGAGAGGGCGATCTTGGCCTTCTCGGCCTCTTCCTTAAGACGCTGGAGGGCCATCGGGTCCTTGCGGAGGTCGATCTGGTTTTCCGCCTTGAAGGAATCGACCAGCCAGTTTATGAGCGCCTCGTCCCAGTTGTCGCCGCCGAGATGGGTGTCGCCGTTGGTCGCTTTGACCTCGAACACGCCGTCGCCGATCTCTAGCACGGAGACGTCGAAGGTGCCGCCGCCGAGGTCGAACACGGCGATCTTCTCGTCCTTCTTCTTGTCGAGACCGTAAGCCAAGGAGGCGGCGGTGGGCTCGTTGATGATGCGCTTCACTTCGAGACCGGCGATCTTGCCGGCATCCTTGGTGGCTTGGCGCTGGGCATCGTTAAAGTAAGCGGGGACGGTGATGACGGCGTCGGTGATCTTGGTGCCGAGGTAGGCTTCGGCGTCGGCCTTGAGTTTGCCGAGCACGAAGGCGGCGATCTGCTGCGGGGCGAATTGCTCGGCCTTGTCGCCGACCTGGACCTCGATGTAGGCGTCGCCGTTTTTGCCGGCCACGACTTTATAGGGGAGGTTTTTGGCCTCTTCAGTCACCTCGGTGTATTTGCGACCGATCAGGCGTTTGGCGGAGAAGATGGTGTTCTTCGGATTGGTGACGGCCTGGCGCTTGGCAGCCTGGCCGACGAGGCGCTCGCCGTTTTTCGAGAACGCCACGATGGAAGGCGTGGTGCGCGCGCCTTCCGCGTTGGGGATGACGACCGGCTCGCCGCCCTCCATGACGGACATGCAGGAGTTGGTGGTGCCGAGATCGATCCCGAGAATGTAGGAAGCCATATGCCTGACGGGATAGCAGGGCTCGTGCAAAACGAGGTGCTACGCGCGTTAGTATATTTAATGCAGATGTTTATAATTTTACAGAGGTTGAGGTGCGAGTTTGCGGCCTGCCGAAAAGCGCGCCGCATTGGCACAGATTGACCGCGTCATGGCACAGGAAGGGGCGCGCCTTGGCACAGCGATTATGGAGCGCGTGGAGGGGTTGCGGACGGCGCGCGGTTTGCTACGGTGAGGGCATGGAAATCGAGATCAAGCTGCCGGAGGAAGTCGCGGTGATGACCTTGCCCGGCATGGCGTTTTTCCCCCAGGCCTTGCTGCCGCTGCATATCTTCGAACCGCGCTACCGGCAGATGTTGCGCGACGCGCTCGACACACACCGGCTCTTCGCGGTCGCGGGCGTGGATGCGACGAAGCTGCACGAGGGCCTCGAAACCCCGTATCGCATCGCCACCGTAGGCATCGTGCGCGCATGCCAAAAGCGTGAGGACGGCACCTCGAACCTGCTGCTCCAGGGGCTGACGAGAGTCGAGTTCACGGCCATCGTGGGCGAGGAGCCGTATCGGCGCATGCGCATCCGCCCGCTGGCCAGCGAAGCGGGCGCGAGCGACGAGGATAACGCCCGCCGCCGCACGCAGCTCTCGCGACTACTGAGCACCCGTCGACGCCTCAGTGGCGAAGACGCGGGCGAGTTGAGCAAATTCCTCCGCACTATCGAGGACCCGGAGGTATTCGTGGATCTGGCGGCGTTTAATCTATGTGGCGATGCAAGGCTTAAGCAGCGTCTGCTGGAAACCCTCAACGTGCGCAGTCGCCTGACCCTCCTGAGCCGCTGGGCGCGCCACGAAGTCGAAACGCTCCGCCTGCGCCACCAACTCCAAGGCGACCTCTCGGACGAGGAAATCTCGAACAACTGACGGGCCGGCAGCTCCCACCCCCACCGTGGCAGACCGAGAGCCGACGACCCTTATCGCAACCATCACCGACGTATGACGATCATAGCGAAAAGTTGGCCTGTCTGGCGCGCAGATCGGGAACGCGCAGTCTATGAACGCTTAAACGTGGGGTCGCGTCCGTTTCCCTCCCCAGCGGTGTAGGGCGGGGTCGCCGCACCCCGCCGCCGCTACCCGACGCCGCTCGATCCGTCGCCACCGCTCCCGCCGCCATACCCTCGCCAATACCGGGCCATCCTCACCAAGAGTGGGACACCTCTCTTAGCCCCCACACCGGAAGATCCGACCCCGACAGGCTGATAGGGAGAGGTTTATCCACGCCCGGTTTGCCCCCTAATTGGGGCCTACATTAAGCTTACCCCTCGTCTTGCAGGAAGCTTCGGGCGGCATTCACCGCCGAGGCGCGATTGGGGACCCGCAGTTTGGCGAGGACGTGCTCAACGTGTTTGCTTACCGTGGATGCCGCGCACCCCAGGATCGTGGCGATCTCCGCGTCGCGCTCGCCTTGCGCGATCCAGTGCAGGACCTCGCATTCTCGGTGGGTGAGCCCGGCCCGGCGCATTGCGAGAAACCCCCGCGGCGACTCGACGCCTTACGCGCGAGGCGGCCGCTGCCGGCCGGTCGAGAGCAATTCCTTGGTTGACGAGTTGGGTGAGGCGGTGCGGCGGGCGAGGTCGTTCCCGCCGTATCCCGCCGCCCTCTCACCGCGCCGCTCACCGCCCCCGCGCATACAGCAGCCGCAGCGAGTTCAGGCACACGAGCACCGTGCTCCCCTCATGCGCCGCCACGCCCAGCGCCAGCGGCACCCGCCCAAAAATCGTCGCCAGCGCCATCACGCCCACCACCCCCAGCGCGATCACCAGGTTCTGCCGGATCACCGCCCGCGCCCGCCGGCTCAGCTCATAGGCCGACCACACGTTCTCGATCCGGTCGTTCATGAGCACGATCTCCGCCTGCTCCAGCGCCGCGTCGCTCCCCCGCGCCCCCATCGCGATCGCCACATCCGCCGCCGCCAGACTCGGCGCGTCGTTCACCCCGTCACCCACCATCGCCACCCGCCGCGCGCCGCCCTCCTTCAGGGCCGTGATCGACTCCACTTTCTGCGCCGGCGACAACCCCGCCCGCACCTCGTCCAGCCC
>JBBRHC010000068.1:0-13122 GCA_038223295.1 Opitutales bacterium | reverse complement strand
AGGGCTCGGGGCGATCGGTGGGCGGGCCTACGCGGAGTCCGGCGAGGATGGCGTCGATGCGGCGCAGGAGATCGTCGCCGGTGAGGCCGAGCGGGAGGATGAGGCGGCGGGCGCAGGTGCAGCGCTGGCCGGCGCCGAGGTAGGCGGACTGGACGACCATGAGCGCGGCGGCGTCGGGGTGGAAGGGGTGCCAGGCGACGAGGGGGTTGTTGCCGCCGAGCTCGAGGGCGAGGATCTTTTCGGGGTGGTCGGCGAAGCGGGTGGCGAGGGCGCGGCCGGCGCGGCTGCCGCCGGTGAAAAAGAGGCCGTTGAGGTCGGGGTGGCGGGCGAGGGCCTCGCCGGTGGGGCGGGCTCCTTGCAGGACGATGAGCGCGTCCTCGGGCAGGCCGGCCTCGCGCCAGCAGTCGCGGGTGAGCTCGGCGACGCCGGGGGCGAGTTCGCTGGGTTTGAAGAGGACGGTGTTGCCGGCGAGGAGAGCGGGGACGATGTGGCCGTTGGGCAGGTGACCGGGGAAGTTGAAGGGGCCGAAGACGGCGACGACGCCGTGGGGGTGGAAACGGGTGATGGCGGGTCCGCCGGTGAAGTCGGCGCAGCGGCGGGCGTGGGCCTCGATGGAGAGGGGGATTTTGCCAATCATGGACTGCACCTCGACGAGGGCTTCCCAGAGGGGTTTTCCCACCTCGCGGGAGATGAGGTCGGCGAGGTCGGCGTTGCGGGCGGCGAGGCGCCCGGCGAAGGCGCGGAGGAGGTCGGCGCGGACCTCGTGCGGTCGGCGCGACCAGAGTCGGAAAGCGGCGCGGGAGCGGGCGACGGCGGCGTCGATGTCGGCGGGGGTGGCGGCGGAGCCGGACCAGACCGGCGTGCCGGTGGCGGGATTGGTGGAGTGGAAGTTCATGGATGAAATCCGAATGGCGAAAGCCGAATGACGAAGGAGCGGACGCGCTAGCGGAGCGGGGCGTGGGTGACGGTGGAGGTGGCGCCGAGGGCGGTGGCGATGGCGGGGGTGAGGGTGGGGTTCTCGGGGTCGAAGGGGGCGACGGTGGCGCGAAAATCGAGGGTGTCGTGGGACAGGAGATGGAGGGGCGCGTCGGAGGGCGCCTCGACGAGGGTAAAGGCGGTGGTGCGGCGCTGGCGGACGGTGCGGATCCGGGCGGCGGGGGCGCGGAGCTGGGGGCCGGCGTCGAAGATATCGACCTCGGCGGTGGGGGCGAAGCCCTCGGCGCGAAGGAGGGCGAGGGCGGGCTGGGTGTCGTGGTGGACCTTGCCGATCACGGCCTGGACCTCGGGGGGGAAGAGCGAGACGTAGAGCGGGTGGCGGGGCATGAGGTCGGCGATGAAGGATTTGTCGCCGAGGCCGCTGAGGAGGTCGGCGGCGTAGAAATCGTTGGCGAAAAAGTGGCGGCCGACGGCTTCCCAGAAAGGGGAGAGGCCGCGCTGGTCGAGGTAGCCGCGGAGCTCGGCGATGACGGTGGCGTCGAAGCGCGCGGGGAAGGCGCCGAGAAAAAGGAAACGGGCGAGCGAGAGGAGGCGACCAAGGCCGCCGCGGCGGTGCCCGGGATGGAGGAAGAGGGAACCGATCTCGGTGGGGCCGCGGTGGAGTTGTTTGAGGTGGAGAACGGACACCTCTTGATCGTGGGCGAGCGGGGCGTGGACGTGGCGCTCGGGCCGGAGTTCGTAGCTGTAGAAGGGCTCGTAGCCGCCGACACGGGCGGCGATGCCGCTGGTGCCGACGACGGCTCCGGTGGCGGTGTCCTCGAGGACGAAGAGGTAGTGCTCGGCGCCGGGTTTTCTGACCTTGGGGGAGAAGGCGCGGAGGGAATCGTCGATGCGGTCGCGGAGAAACGCCTCGTCGGGGGGCAGGGTGGTCATGCCGCCGGCGATGCCGCGGGCCAGGGCGACGAGGCCGGGGAGATCGGATTCGCGGACGGGGCGGAGGAGGTGCATGGGAAAAAACCGAAAATCCGTACGACGAAATCCGAATGACGAAAAGGGGTAGGGTCAGGGGAGGGCGGGGGACGGACTTGAACCTACGTTCAAGCCTACGGGCAGGATGCGGGGGACGGACCGGAACTCGCGTTCAAGCCTACGGGAGGACGAGATCGCGGGTGGCGAGGCGGTGGAGGAGGAGGGCGGCGAGCTGGGCGCGGGTGACGAGGCTGGGGAGGTGGACGTATTCCTGCTCGCTGTGCAGGTGGTTGCCGATGGGGCCGAGGCCGTCGAGGTTGGGGAGTCCGGCGGCGGAGAGGAGGTTGCCATCGGAGCCGCCGCCGGTGTCCACCCAATCGATGGGGGCGAGGCCGAGGTCGGCGGCGCAGCGGTTGAGGGCGGCGAAGGCGGCCCGCTCGGCGGGGCCGCACTCCTTGGGCGGGCGGTCGAAGGCGCCCTCGATGACGATCGTGTGGCCCTCGCGGGCGTTGATGGGGGCGGCGATGGCGGCGAGGCGGGCGGCGAGCGTATCCTTTTGTTCGATACGGCTGATGCGGGCGTGGAGCTCGGCGACTGCGAGGTCGGGGACGATGTTAATGACGCCTCCGCCGCGGATGACGCCGATGTTGAGCATGACTCCGGGCAACTCGTCGGGGATGCGGTGGGCGGCGACGAGGAACTCGGAGAGGGCGGCGATGGCGTTGCGACCGAGCTCGGGCTGGGCGCCGTGGGCGGCGCGGCCGCGGGAGGTGACGGTGAAGACGCCGGTGCCCTTGCGGGTGCGCACGATCTCGCCGCCGGCGCGGGCGGGCTCGAAGACGAGGCCGAAATGGCAGCGGCGGGCGGAGCGGTCGATCTCGTCGAGGCTGGCGCGGGAGCCGGTTTCCTCGTCGGGGGTGAGGAGGATCTCGATGCCGAGGCCGGAGGCGTCCTCGGTCTCCTCGAAGGCCTGGAGGGCGGCGAGAAGAACGACGATGCCGCCCTTCATGTCGGCGGTGCCGGGACCGTTGAGGGTATCGGAGCCGAGGAGGCGGGCTTGCTGGAAGGGGTGGCAGGCCTCGTAGACGGTGTCGTAGTGGCCGTTGAGGAGGACGCGGATGGGGGAGTCGGGGCGGAGGACGAGGCGCAGGGCGCGCGCGGAAGTGCCGGGCAGGGCGGGCTCGTCGAGGGTGGCCCCGGGAAAGGCGGCGGCGAAGGTGGCGCGGAGGGCGGCGCGCATACGCGCCAAACCTTCGGGGTGGTCGCTACCGGAATTAATGGCGCTCCACGCGGCGAGCAGGGCGCGCAGTTCGGCATCGCGGGCCGGCAGAGTGGAGATGGCGAGCGGCAGCGGGGGCATCAACATTTGTGTAAACAAGGAAAAGTGAGCCCCCCGACGCGCCAGGGAAAGCGGGACGGTCGGGCTTGGTTAGCACTTTGCGGGCGGGGTGGAGGTCAGGGGATTACAGGCTCCAGCGCAGGCCGACGGTGGCGGACCAGTCGGTGACCTCGTTGTAGTCGATGCGGGCCGTGGTGCCGTCGAAGCCACGGCCGGGCTCGTCGAGCACGTTGGAGAACTCGGTGAAGATCTGCCAGTTCTTGTAGAACTTGTAGCTCGCGGTGAGATCGAGGGTAGTGCTGGGGGCGATGAAGCGGCTGAGGTTGGGGTCGTAGTCGTTTGTTGTGGGATCGAAGCTCAGTTCGGTGAGCGATTCGCTGCGGTAGAGGAGGGCGATGCGTGAGCGGAAGCCGCCTTTTTCATAGAAGAAGCCGGCGTTGAGGGTGTTCTCGACTTGGTTGAAGAGCGGCAGATCGACGTTGGCGAACTGGGCGAGGCCGGTGTCTACCTCGGAGTCGGCGTAGGTATAGTTGACGAAGGCACCGAAGCCGTCGAACGGGGCGGGCAGGAAGGTGAATTGCTGCTCGTAGCCGAGCTCGAAGCCGCGGACCCAGGCGCCGTCGGCATTGGCGCGGGAGATGGCGGTGAAACCGTCGAGGGTGCCGCCGCTGATGAAGCTGCGAGTGGTGTAGGCGTTGTCGCGCATATCCTTGAAAAACAGGCCGACGGAAACGACGCCCGCGCTGTTAAGGTAGTATTCGAGGCCGAGATCGAGATTGGTCGAGGTGGTGGGATCGAGGTCGATGTCACCCTGGCTGATTTCTTGGAGGTCGTTGTCCTGCAGGATGGAGGGGTTTAGGTCGGAGAGGCGGGGACGGGCGATGGAGCGGGTGATGGCGAAGCGGTAGAGCAGGTTTTTAGTCTGGGCGTAGCGGAGGTGGAGGCCGGGTAGCACGTTGACGTAATCGCTCGACTCGTCGTAGGGGGTGAGAGCGTCGACGTCGCCGGAGCCGTTGGTCGTGGCGTTGTTGCCG
Organism: Opitutales bacterium; assembly: GCA_038223295.1. GTDB lineage: Bacteria > Verrucomicrobiota > Verrucomicrobiia > Opitutales > Opitutaceae > IMCC26134_A. The sequence goes on along the minus strand of JBBRHC010000068.1, from coordinate 8,844 downwards.
GTGAAGTTGACGCGGGTGAGCTCGACGCGTGCGCCGCTGAGGGCGGTGAGGCGGCCCCAGGTAAACTCGCCCATGGCGTAGCCGGCGTGGACGTCCTCGGTGGAGTCGTAGCTGTTGGCGAGGGCGCGGAGGGCGTTGTCGGAGGCGGGGCGGTTGAGCGCGCCGGAGTTGGCGTAGTCGCGCACCCGTCCGGGATCGAGGAAGAAGCCGTAGTCGTAGGCGCCGCCGAGGGTGCTGGTGGCGCGGTAATCGGCGACGGCCTGGTCGCCGAAAAAATCCCCGCCGGCGGCGCTGTTGCGGAAGAAGAAGTTCTCGACTTTACGGAACTCGCGGTCGCCGAGGGTGGTCTTGACGCCGAATTTCAAAGCGCCGTCGCCGCCGAGAAGGGAGGCGTCGCGCTTCGCGTCGAGGCCGCCGGTGAAGGTGGTGTCGGTGACGAAGCTGGAGCCGCGATCGGTGGAGTTGAGGAAGTAGTTGGCGGGATCGTTGCGGGGGGAGGTGGTGCTGAAGTCGGGGAAGTAGCCGCCGGCGGTGTAGGTGAGGGTGCCGCGGCCGGAACGGAAGCGGGCGCTGATGTCTTGGGAGGGGTCGCCCTCGAACTCGCCGCGATTCACGCCGAGCAGGGGAGTGAGCGTCCAGGGGCCGGTTTTAATTTCGCCGCCGACGGCGGTGTTGAGGATGGACTGGGACTCGGAGAACTGGCGCACGTTGCGCTCGATGCGGCGGGTGGCGCCGGCGTTGCCGGTGCTGCTGGTGAATTGGGTGTAGGTATCGCCCACGATGATGGCGCCGGCGGCGTCGGGCGTGCCGTAGTTGACTACCTGGCGGTCGCGACCGCGCTCGGTATCGCGCTCGTTGTAGGAGACGTCGATGCGGAATTTAGCATGCTCGGTGGGGCGCCACTCGTAGGTGCCGTTGACCCCGGAGGTGGCGACATCGTCGTAGAAATGCTGGAGGGCAAGGCCGAGCGGGCGGTAGGCGCCGGTGGTGGGATCGGTTAGCCAGCCGGTGGTGCTGACGCGCTGTTTGACCGAGACGCGCTCGCGGCGGTTGACAGAGACGGCGACGGCTTGGGTGCCTTTGTCGCCGAGGGTGCTGCCGAAGGAGGCGGAGAACTCGCCGCCGGGATTATCGTAGGGATAGTTGCCGGTGTAGTCTTCGAGCAGGTTGCTGTAGTTGAGGGCGATCTTGGCCGATGCGGTGTAGCCGTCGCGATCAAACGGGCTGCGGGTGACGATGTTGACCGCGCCGCCGATGCCGTCGCCGTCCTGGTCGGGGCGGAGGGCCTTGGTTACCTCGATTTGGTCGGCGCTGTCGGCGGAGACGACGTCTAGCGGCACGCGCCTGGAGAGACCGCCGAAGTCGGAGACTGAAGCGCGGATACCGTTGATGGAGACGGCGTTGAAGTCGGCGTTGAGGCCGCGAATAGTGATGTAGCGGCCTTCGGAGCCGCCGGTGTCGGTATCGGTCTCGACGGTGACGCCGGGGAGGCGCTTGACCGCGTCGGCGATGGTTTTGTCGGGGAACTGGCCGGCGAGGTCGGAGGAGACGATGTTGACGAGGTTGGTGGAGGTGCGCTGCTGGTTGAGCGCGCGGGCCTGGCCCTCGCGGGAGCCCTCGACGGTGAAGGTGTCGAGGGTGACGATGTCGCCGGCGGAGCCGAGGTTGAAGCGGGTGGCGACGGTGCCGCCGTCTGGAACGATGACGCTCACGGTCTGGCTGGGATAGCCCAGATAGTAGGAGCTGAGCTCGTAGTCGCCGGGCGGGAGGGAGAGGGTGAAGCTGCCGTCGGTGTCGCTGACGGCGCGCGCGGTGGAGCCGGCGACGGTGATCTCGGCGCCGGGCAGGGCGGACTGCGTGATGCCGTCGGCGACGCGTCCGGAGACGCGGCCGTCGGCGGCGAAGACCGTAGTGGCGGCGAGGATACAGCCGGCGGCGAGGACCGGACGGGCGAGACGCACGGCGGCGGGCGAGGGCCGGCGAGAGGAGGTGGGGGCGGGGTGTTGGAGGCGCATGTGGGAAAAATTACTCACGTCCAGTATACCAGCCCATGGCGTGCCGTGGGCATACAGCGAAGGTTGTATTGCGAGGCAGGGGGCATATGGGTGGGGGGCGAGGCATGGTGGTTGCGGTCTTCGGGACCCGTCGCCGCCATGTTGAAAACCAAATCCCCGTCCCGCCCCGCCGCCATGTCCAAGCCGAAACCGCTGCCCGCGCCGCCCGCCGCGCTGTTGGAGAAGTTGCACGAGCCGATGCTGGCGCTGCACGCGGCGATGGAGACGGACGCGGTGTGGAAGGCGGTGCAGGCGGTGTTGCGGGTGGCGGCGCCCTCGCACCGGGTGACCTTGTTTCTCGGGCATCTGGGCATGGGAGAGGCGCGGGTGGTGTTGACCGATCCGCCGATCGCGAGGCCGGCGGAGTGGTATGCCGAGCGCGGGAAGGCGAACCCGTTCACGCCCTTCATCGAGGCGAACCGGGGGCGAAAATTTTACCGGTTCGACGAGGTGGTGCCGCCGCGCGCGGAGTGGGTGCGCTCGGAGTTTTATCAACGCTTCGCGCAGGAGGAGGGCTGGGACAAGGGGCTCTCGATGTTGTATTGGGCGCAGCGGGAGGTGACGGCGATGTTCAGCCTGTACCGCGCGCCGAAAGAGCGGGCCTTCACGGCGGCGGACGAGGCGGCGCTGCACTGGCTTTACCCGTATATCGGGATCGCGATCGCGCGGGTGCAGCGGCTGCACACGGAGCGGCTGGCGCGGCGCAGCCTGGAGGAGTTTAACAAGCATCTGCCGGTGGGGCTGGTGCTGGTCTCGTGGGAACTGAAGGCGGAATTCGCGAACCACGAGGGGCAACGGCAGTGCCTGCTGTGGAACCACGGGCCGAAGGGCGCGCGGGCGCTGAACCCGAAGGATGCGTTCGAGGTGCCTCCGGCCGTGATGGAGGCGTGCGCGGCGCTGAAGGCGGCGGTGGCGGGGCGTAACCCGAAGACCTTGACGCTGCTGCCGGGCGACGTGGCGGCGGTGGCGCATGCGGGTCAGCCGGAGCTGCGGGCGCAGGTATCGGTGCACAACAACCCGGGGAGCGGCCTGGCGCGCCCGAGGTTTCTGGTGGTGCTGGATACGCGGCCGGGCACGGCGGGCGGCGGGGCTTCGGGGGAATCGGCGCTGGGCGTCTCGGGCGCGGGCGCTGGTGGTGGCGCGGGCGGGGTGAGCGGCGGCGGGGCCGGGGCGGCGGCGAGCGGGGCGGCGGGGAGCGAGCGCTTCGGGGCGCTGCGCGAGCTGACGCCGCGGGAGCGGGAGATCGCGCTGCTGGTGTGCGAGGGATGCAGCAACGCGGAGATCGCGCGGCGGCTAAACAAGAGCGTGTTGACGATCAAGACGCAGTTGAACTCGGTGTTTCGGAAACTGGAGGTGGGATCGCGAACGCGGTTGATGGCGTTGTTGAGGTGACGGACGGGGGGCGGTGGGGAGGGCGGGAAGGGCGCGGGGCGACGACGACGGTGACGGCGGCGGCGGCGGGATGAGGACGGGGATAAAGACGGGGACGGCGGGGTGCGGCGACCCCGCCCTACACGTCGGATTTTTCGGAATGGGACACGGAGCCGATCCGGAGCGCGGACAGAGAGGGCACGGAGGAACACGGGCCGGATTGTGTTATCGAAAACTACTTGGCGAAGGGGACGGTGCGGGCGGTGTGGGGGGCGGTGACTTCCAGGGTGCGGAGGTCGAGGGTGCTGTCGGGGCCGAGGCCGATGACGCTGGCGCGGGCGACGAGGGGCTGGCCGGGCGCGGCGGTCGCGGCGGGTGAGGCGAGGAGTTGCACGAGCCAGGCGGAGCCGGACTTGGCGGTGTGGACGCGGGCGATGGCGTCGGGCTCGATGCAGAGGGCGGTGGCCTCGTCGATGCCGAGGCCGACGAGGCGCGGGGCGGCGGGGTGATCGGCCTGGAGGCGGGCGAGGAAAGCGACGAGGCGGCCGAGGCGTTCGCGTTCCATGAAATGGCTGTCGGTGATGACGCCGGCGAGGGCGGGCGCGGCGATGAAGCCGGTGCCGAGGGTGAGCTTTTCGTCGAAGGGGTTTTTGAGGGCCTCCTCGGTCGTGATGGTATCGAGCAGGGCGGAGAAATAGTGCTCGCCGAGGACGGCGAGGCCGGCGCTGGTGCCGCCGAGGGGTTTGCCGGCGGCGAGGTGGGCGTTGAGCGCGGCGGCGACGGGGGTGTCTTTCCAGTAGGTGATGTATTTGGCCTGGTCGCCGCCGGCCATGAAGATGGCCTCGGCGGAGGCGAGGCGGGCGAGGAGGGCGGGATCGGTGGCGGCGGTGGCGTCGTTGAACTTGATGGTGGTGACGGAGGCGAGGCCGCCGATGGTTTCGTAGAGGAACTTCTGGTAACCATCGCCGCCGCCGGCGCGCAGGACGATGAGATCGCCCCCGGCGGCGCAGGCCACGAACCAGCGCCAGGCGTCGTCCACATCGCCGCCGCCGCCCATGAGGAGGAGGCCGGGGCGCGGGACGGCGGTGGGCAGGCCCTTGGGGGACGGGGCGGGGACAAAATCGTCCGGGGAGCCGATATGCCAAACCTCGTAGGCGGGGGAGGGCGGGAGGGGCGGCAGCGGCGGCGAGGCGGCGAAGAGCGGCGAGGCGGCGAGGGCGAGCAGAGCAACGGAAAGGGCGGAACGCATAGGGAAGATGGATGGAGCGCGGGGCGTGCCGGGGCAGGGGCAAAGGCAGGCGCGGGATCGGGAATACAACCTAGGTGGTATTTGATTCGCGCTGCGTGGCATGAAAGCGGCGGCAAGGGTAAACCTATGTCGATGTTCTCTTTTTTGTCGTTGAAGCGGGATTCGGAATTGCGGGCCCAGGTGGAGACGGATGCGGAGCGGCGGGTCCGGCGGTCCCGCCTTGTCTGGGTGGTGGTTTTGGTCGCGGTGTTGTTGGGCGCGTGCGCGCAGCGCGAGACGCCGGTGCAAATCGGCAATCGTGAGCGCGTGCTCTATCGCGGCAACTCGACCGAGCCGGAGTCGCTCGATCCTTATCTGGTGCGCGGCCAGGTGGAGTGGACCATCGTGGGCGGTTTGTTCGAGGGGCTGGTGACGCCCGACGCGGCCACGCTGGAGGCGCGGCCGGGGGCGGCGGAGAGCTGGGTGGTGTCGCCGGACGGGCTGACCTACACGTTCACGCTGCGCGAGGGCGCGACCTGGAGCGACGGCGCGCCGGTGGTGGCGGAGGATTATTTCTATGGCGCGAAGCGCATGCTCTCGCCCCGGCTGGCCTCGGCGCATCCGGAAAACAACCTGTTCTTCGTGAAGGGGGCGCGGGCCTACCAGAACGGTAAGACGACGGATTTCGCCACGGTGGGGGTGCTGGCGCCGGATGCGCGCACGGTGGTGTTCACGCTGGAGCGGCCGGCGCCGTTTTTCCTGTCGGCCTTGTATTTGTTTTTCCCGACACAGCAGGCGACGGTGGAGAAACACGGCGCGATGGACGACCGCGGCAACACCTGGACGCGGGCGGGGAAGCTGGTGGGCAACGGGCCCTTCGCGCTTAAGGAGTGGACCTTTGGCCAGCGCATCGTGCTGGTCAAAAACGCCCGTTATTGGGACGCGGCGAACGTGGGGCTGGAGGCGATTAACTTTCTGCCGATCGAAAACGCGCAGGTGGAGGAGACGGCGTTTCGCACCGGGCAACTGCACCTGACGAGCACGGTGCCGTTTTCAAAGATCGACGCGTATCTGGCGGAGGCGGACAGCCCGCTGCGGCAGGTGGATGACCGCGGGGTGTATTTCTACTCGGTGAATGTGAACAAGGCGCCGATGAACGACAAACGCGTGCGGCAGGCGCTGGCGCTGGCGGTGGACCGCGTGCAACTGGCGCGCGCTGTCTTGCGCGGGGGGCGGCAGCCGGCGACGAGTTTTACCCCCCCGGGCATGGGCGGCTACACGGCGCGGGCACAGACGAGCTTCGATCCGGAGCGGGCGCGGGCGCTGCTGGCGGAGGCGGGTTATCCGGGCGGGGCGGGCATGCCGGCGGTGGAGGTGTTGTTCGACTCGCGGGAGTATCACCGGGTGATCGCCGAGGCGGTGCAGCAGATGTGGCGGCAGCACCTGGGGGTGCAGGTGACGCTGCGCAACGAGGAGACGCAGGTGCTGATCGCGACGAAGAACCGGAAGGATTTTCACCTGGCGCGGGGGTCGTGGAACGCGACGACCTACCAGGACCCGATCTACTTCCTTGGGGCGTGGCAGACGGGCGCGCTTTACAACGAGGCGGGCTGGACGAACGCGGCGTTTGACGCCAGCATCGAGGAGTCTTGGACGGCGGACCCGGTGGCGCGCGAGGCGGCGTTCCAGCGCGCGGAGGCGATCTTCCTGGAGGAGATGCCGGCGATCCCGCTCTTCTTCTCGACCCAGATGTTTTTGGCCTCGCCGCACGTGAAGGGCCTGTTGCCAAAGCCGTTCGCGGACCGGAGGCTGAAGTTGTTGCGGGTGGAGCCGTGAGGGCGGTGCGGGAGGCGGCGGGGAAGTGGTCGCGGTTGATGACGATGCTTTGGTGAGTGGCCACGAAAAAGCCCCTGCCGGAGGGCGGGGGCTGGTGGCGAAGGCCGCGCCGGGTGGCGCGCGATGACCGATTACTCAGGCGCGGCGGCGGCGAGCGACGACGAAGCCGAGGATGGCCACGCCGGCGAGGGCGGTGTAGGTGGCGGGTTCGGGGATAGCGGTCAGGGTGACGCTATCCACGATGAAACTGCTGCCGCCGGCGGTGAAGTTATCCAGGGCGCGGATCTGGATGAAGTTGGCACCACGGGTAGGGTCCAGATTACCGGTGGCGGGGGTGGAGAAGTTGTTCGCGCTGCTGGAGACGGTATAGGTGTCGGTGATGAAGTTGGCGACGAGACGGAAGGTGATGGGCGTAGCCTGGACCTTGCCGAAAACATTGAGGCCGCCTGGAGTATTGCTAAAGCCGGAGCCGGCGGCGACGCCGATGATGTCGGCCTCGACGTTGTCGGCCGCGAACTGGATAAGGGCGGTGCGGGTGACGCCGTTGGACGTGCCGATGGCGGGGGCGAAGCCAAACTCGACCAAGGGGCCGGCGCCGGGGGCGGCGGTCACGCCGGAGAAGTCCCAACTGGCGACGAGCACATCGAGCTGGAGTATGTCGGTGCTGACATCGGGGATGTCGGCGAAGGTGCGGGCGGAGGAGGTGCTGTTGTAGGCGAAGGACAGGCCGCCGGAGCCGTTGGTGGTGACGCCGGGGATGGCGTTGTTAAAGAGGATGCCGCCGGAGCTGGCGGAGGCGTTCAGCGCGGTGCCTGCACCGTCGTTGAACTGCCAGACTTGGAGGACCTGGGCGGAGGCGAGGGCGGGCAGGGTAAACGCGGTCGCCAAGGCGAGCGCGGAGCGGAGGGAGGAGCGGGTTGTTTTCATGTTGGGACGGGAAAGGGATTGGGGGGGCGATCAGGGAATGACCACGGGGGTGGGACTGACGACGAGGCGCAGGAAGCGGCGCGGGGTGGCGGTGGCCGGCTGGGTGTCCGTGATCAGTTGCGGGCCGGTGCCGAGGGCGGCGCCGGTGGCGGTGGAGAGGCGAGCCCAGACGACAAGATCATTCGAGGCGAAGACTTCGTAGGTGAGGCTCGCGTCGGCGATGCTGCTGAAGGCGAGGGTGAGGTGGCCGGCGCCGTCGCGGCCCAGCGTGGTCGGGGAGGGGTTCGCGGCGGTGGGGAGGGTGCCGGTGGCGTATTCGAGCAGGTTGGCGATCCCGTCGGCGTCGGGATCGGCGTCGTTGGCGGCCGGGCCGGCGGGCTGGGTGGTGGAGAAGTGGGTGTTGCGCCAAATCTCGAGCGGGGTGAGGACGGGCGGGGGCAGGATCCGGGTGAGGGTGATGCCATCGATCCTAAAATTGCCGCCGGTGCCGCCGATGGTGAAGTCATCGAGGGCGCGGATGCTGACGAAACGGGCTGCTTTGCCGCTGGCGATGGATCCCGTCTCGACGGCGGTGAAATTGTCGAGGCTGGTGGAGACGGTGAAAACCCTCGTATCCAGATCGAGCGCAAGGCGGAAGGTGATCGGCGTGCCTTGCACCAATGGTAACACAAACCTGGAGGCGAACGGGGTGCTGACGGCTGGATTGACGCCATCGCCTCCGGTGTTTCCGGCCGCACCCTCGAGGCTTGATTGGCTCGAACCGAGCGTGCCATCCACCTCGGCCTCAAAGAAAAGGTGGGCGGTGCGAATGGTGGCGTTTCCGCCGGTGGCGGAGTTGGAAAACCCGACCTCAAGAAGAGGGCCCAGGCCGATGAGGTTGGTGAAATTCCAACCGGCGACCTGGACATCGAGCTGAAGCTTGCCGGTCGTGACATCGGGGATGTCGGCGAAAGAACGGGACGAGGCAACCGTATCGGTGTAGGCGACGAGCAGGCCGCCGGATCCGTCGGTGGCGACGTTGGGGATGGCGGAGGTGAAGAGGGCGCCACCCGGAACGGAGTTGGCCACGCCCGGGAGGGTGGTGCCGGCGGCCTCGTTGAACTGCCAGGATTGGAGGAGCTGGGCGGAGGCGACGGAGGCGCCGAAGAAGAGGGCGAGGCCGAGCGCGAGCGCGGCACGGGGGGCGGGGGAGGAGGGTGTTTTCATCACGGTGGCGGGTGGCTCGCGGTAGTTGCAGCTTTGATACCGGGGGGCTACCTCCTTGGTTGTAGTTTGGAGGGGGTGTCGGGCGCGCGGGGCGGACCGGTCAACGGGCCTTCACCTGGAAGGGAATCTGGACGCGGACGTTGGCGGCGAGGCCGGCTTTGGTGAGGCCGGGGCTGAAGCGCCACTGCTTCACGGCGACAACGCAGAGGCGGGCGAGGTCGT
>JBBRHC010000067.1:0-13125 GCA_038223295.1 Opitutales bacterium | reverse complement strand
AGACTCCTCAGACTCCTCAGAGATTGCCTCTTCCTCCTTCCTCCTTCCTAGGCCGTGGGAGGCGGAGGAGGGGGGGGGGACGACGGGACTGGGGGGGGTCTCCGCTAGCCATGAGTCTGGGGCATAGCTCACGAAGCAATTGGCGGATACGTTGCGTGGCGCAGAGTCGATGTTGATACCCTCAGGCAGGAAGCGCCTGAGATCAGCGGAGGCAGCTTGCCAGCACGCTCTGTGTTCAGCGGGATCCCGCGCCTGAATGGCCAAAACGGCGGGATGCGTTTGCAGGCGTTTACGGACGCTTGCGATGCGGTCGCCCACGTCGTCTAGGTCGATGCACAGAATGCCGCTGTGGGTCACTAGGTCGGCTTCGCTGAGGCCTCTGAATATGCCGGAGGGTTTTATGACGGGCAACCGGGCCACCTTTAGGCGGTCGGCTTCGTCTTTGCTGACCTGATTGGCACGGCGAACCTCTTCGACCTCAGCACGCCACCGGCCATTTTTCACCCCGTCAAGATACCCCCCGAGGGTGATTGGGTGTTGTGGCTGGCGGGCTGTGCACTTTGCGAAGGGGGAAACAGGCCGAGCTAAGAGTTCCCCAGGGGCTAGCTCAATGGATGCGGGGGGTGCGTCCATGGCGGGCGGATGCGGCTTGCTCGGCGGATAAGGCGCGGGCGAGTTCGCAGCGGATTTTTTCGAGTGCTGTTTTACGTTCGCTTCTGGCGGCGTTTAACCGCTTCAGCTTTTCGTCGATCTGTCCAATCATGGCCGCTGTGGCTGATTCTCGCTGAATGAGGGATTGCACCCGTCTCGGTGGGGCTGATTTGCCTCTGCGGGTAGCGTCATTGGAATCAGTCATGGGTTGCGCCTCCCGTCGCGGTTGGGCGTGGTGCGCCGTCGATGAACGCAAGCAGGCTTTGCCGCGAAATGAGCAAGATGCCTCTTTGTGCCCCTCGGCGTTTTACGAGGCGGCTTTCAACGGGCGGGGCGTAGTCATTGCGTAGGCAGGGGCGAACGAGCTCGACAAGGGTCGAGCGCGAGAGGCCTGAGACTGGGCAGCGGGAACCGGCGCGTGGTAAGCGAAGCCAAGTAACGGTATCGAAAACGGTTTTAGAGCCGTTGAAGTGAGGTGTTTGAATCATAGGAGTTTTTTCCACGATGCAAAACTACCATAGGCGTTTAACTGCGTTGCGGACAGTTGAACGCGGCGGAATGTCCGTATCTCCCAAACAGGCTATAAGCGAACGCGTTATAGCACTCAATCGTCCTCGATGATTTTACTTACGGGGATTTTTTCCGTAGTATGGATTTCGCGACGTCACGTTTCAATTCCGCCAACGATACCTCACGTAATTTTGGCTTCGGGTCTTTTGTTTTGGGCTTAGTTTTGGGACCCGGTTTACCAAGGGTAACACCGGCCTTCCGACTGATACGACTTGTTTGGCGCGCGGATAGTGGCCCTTCTTTATCGGCACTAACAGCTGCTTGAATCTCAGAGGCCGACGTCGGCAAGGTTCCCGATGAGTGGGCGTGTTTGAGCGTGGCAAGTAACTCTGGGTTGGCTGGTTTTATCTGGAACGCGGAACCTGAACCCGAAGCGCGTTTATGAACTCTCGCGATGGCATCGGCTAATCTTCGCAGGCGGGAGAAGTCATTCGTAAAGATTATGGCGCAAAGTATTGCCTCCAAGTATTTCCCGGGGAATCGCTCAAACATATGGCCATAGTATGATGTCGGCTCTACCTCAGAGACCCAAATGCGAAAGAGTGGAGCGAAATCAAAATCTGAAATATCCTCTCCCGCCCAATAGGACTTGAGGAGTTTTTCGATCTGTTCGTCGGCTGAAAACAAAGCTTGTCCAGTTAATGCCTTGGCTTCCGTTTGCAGCTTAGGCCAGAAATTTTGATCATCGTCATGCCGTGTAAATGTTTTAGCAAGTAACGATTTATCATCCATATCTGTATCTCTTACGATGATTGAACCGTGCAAAATCGTGTCTTGTTTTTTCTTCTTTTTTTGCGTCTTCATGCGGTGGCGCGGCGTTTGGGGGAATGGGTTGACCGGCGAGGGCGGGTGGTTAACTTCGCTGGCATGAACTTGGTTTTCACTACCACGCCTTGCCCCGAAACCGGCGGTTTTGTGGCGCGTTGGGATGACTCGGCGGGCGGCGGCATTTGCACGCAGGGCGACACGCTCGCCGAGTTGCAAAGCATGGTGACGGATGCGGTGCGCGGATATTTCGAGGGCGGCGCGATGCCGTCACGGGTGAGTCTGCATTTCGTGCAAGACCCGGTGCTCGCCGTCGCGTGAGAATCCCCCGCGATGTAAACGGGGCGGATGCGGTGAAGGCGTTGCGGCGGCTTGGCTTCGTTGAACAACGGCAAACCGGCTCGCACCTGATTATGCGCAAGGACGGGCGCACGGTGGTCGTGCCGATGCACAAGCCGATAAAGCCCGGCACGCTGAAAGGTTTGATCGAACAGGCCGGGGTGAGCGTCGAGGCGTTTTGCGGCGAGTTGTAAGGGGCCGGGCCTCATGCGGTGGCGGTGGCTAGTTTCGGGGCGGGCGTGATGCGAGGCACGGCGGAGAGCGCGGCACGCATGGTTTCGGTTTCGCGGTGGGTGTAGCCCCGATGCACGTCTGATGCGTGCCCGACGTGTTCGCGGCGGATTTCTTCTGAGACCCCAGCATTCGCGGCGGCTGAAACGCAAGAATGGCGTAGCGAGTGAAAACCAAGATCGAAAAACGCTTTTTGCGCCGCGTCGCCAGACACGTCGGCATAGCGAATGTCGGCGGCTTCGAGTAGGCGGCGGAAAGTGAGACTCAAACCATACTTGCCGCCGGATTTTTTGCCGATGAGCGAAGAACAGAGAGGCGAGGTGCCGACGCCTTGCAGGGGGAGAAGCCATTCGAGGATTTCGGCGGTGAGCACGGTTTCCTTTTTGTGCGCTTTGCGGTGCCGGGCCTCTTTGCCCGGTCGCATGGCGATGATGCCCCGTGTGAGGTCGATTTGATTCCAGCGTAGCGAGGCGGCGTCTTGGATGCGAAAGCCGAGGTGATAGCCGAGTAAGATCATGGTCTTCCAATCGCTGTCGGCCATGGCGAAAGCGGTGCGGAGTTCTTCGATGCTGAAGGCGCGACGCTCGGCAATGTCATGGCCTAGCAGGTCAACGGCCTCGGCGGGGTTCACGGTGAGCAGGCCTTGGCGGCGGGCGAGATTGAGAGGAACGCGGAGAACCTTAACGGCCATGTTGGCGGAGGCGTTACCCATGCCACGGGCAAGCTCGGCGTCGCGGAAGGCCTGCACGTCGCGGGAGGTGAGGCGGGAGAGGGGTTGGTCGGCGCGGGGGCCAAGGTGTTCGAGGAAGTCGGCAAGGATGCGACCATAACGGGCGGAGGTGCCGGTGGCGCGTGCCTTGGTCTTTTCGGCAATGAAGGCGGCGAGGAATTGCCGGACGGTCTCCACCTTTAGGCGGTCTTGCCCAGTGCTTGCGAGCAGATCGGAAACGAGGCCTTGCGCGTCTTCCACCGTAAGCTCACCGGCGCGGGCCTTGGCGGCGAGGGTGATAAATCGTTCCATCGTTTCGGAGGCCTTCGCGGTCGGGACGGTGGCGGGGCCGTTACGTCCGGCGAGTAGGTCGGCGGCGCGTTGGAGGCGTTCGGACTCGGCTTGGGCCTGGGCGCGGTCGGTGCATTTCGTTGAGACGAGGCGGCGTTTGCCGGAGGCGTCGGTGAAGGCGGCGGAGTAGAAGCGCGAGCCGGGGCGGCGTGTGGTTGAAGGCATGGGCGGCGGAATTTTTATCGGACGTTTTGGTCGTTTAGTTAGGTTATGGGGCATGGGGTGCGCTCAAGTCGCAGGGGACTCGAACTGTTTCGCTGGGTATAGTAACAAAGATAGTAACAACGCAGAGCAACAACGAAAACGCCAACGTTTGCAAAATAACACTTTACGAATGTAATGGGGTGCGGGATAGAATCGAGAGTTCGAGTCTCTTCGCCTGCTCCATTTTGCCCCTCTATTTTAAGAGGGGCTTTTTTGTGCCGGTTCGGGAGGTGAATGGAGTGGTCTGAAGCGAGGCAATGACGGGGTGGTTTGCAGAGATCGAAAATCAGTTCTTGGAAGCTGGTCGCTCGTTTCACGGGTAGAATCACCTTGATCGAACTATGAAGGCCGTGATTTGGTGCTAAGTAAATATCTTGCGAATTAAATGCGTAATGTGGGATGTGTGATTTCATGCTAAGGATCATAACTTTGGCTTGTGGGTGAATAAAATTACACTGCCGCTAGGTGCCTATACCCGTGGAAAATATCGGAGGTGGACACTTCGGCAATCTGCACTCAGGGCAGTTGCTCCGCTTATGATTATACACTGGGTATCGCTTTTCGCAGGTCTGGGCATGGGGCTGCTTCCGCCTTTGAATTTGATAAATTGTGACTGCAGATATCTCACGTTTGAGGATCTTTGGGAGAAACTGGCACGGCGTAAGAGTGAGAATGAGCGGCGGCGGCGTTGGTGGAAACTCCCGTTGGTTTGGATCGACCCGTTTCGCGGGTATGTGGCGGCTATGTGGGTGGGCGGGGCTTTTTCAGCTTCGCCCGACGCCTCGGGTTTTATGCGGCTCTTGCCGACAATAGGTGCTTTCGGACTTATTTATTTATTGGTGTGGGCGCAGACCAAAGGGCGGGGGGCGGCGCGCGAATCGCTGTCCCCATCTGCGTTTCTGGCCGGCATGATTGTACAAATATTGCCGCCAGTCGTCTCGGCCGCGGTTCTCGTCATGGGCGTGGCCACGGCGGTCGCTTTACAAAGTTTCACCGCCGGCTACGTGGTGGGCGCACTGACGATGGTGGGCGTGGGGTTTGCCTTCATGGGTAAAAGCGTGGCGCTGGTTCTCACTGCGGGCGCCTTTTTTCTCCCCGTGTTCTTTAGCTGGTTTCGTGGCGCGCGTCTGGTTATGCCGGTGCGGTGTTGACGGTGTTTCGAGCACGTCGAGGCGTTATTCCGACTAGCGCCGACGACGTTTCCGCATCGAAATCGACATATTTCTTAGTTTCGCCCCTGTTTAGAGTCTGATTCCCCATCCTATGCCCCTTTGGATCTATTTCGCGATCGCGTTGATTGCCGGTGCTTTACCGGCACGGGTTTTATGGGGGAAAGGGATGATGTTTATGGACGGCATCCAGTTGCGCGCCCGTTTCAACATGCTGAACCCGGGGGACAACCGGCGGCGGCGGCGCTGGTGGAAATCGCCGTCCGTGTGGGTAGACCCCGCGCGGGGATGGGTGGCGGGGTGGTATGCATGTCACGGAGCATGGAAAGCATGGGAGACGATGGGGTATTGGCCGTGTGTGATTATCGAGTATGGCACCTACCTGGGTGTGATGGGCCTGGTGCTGCTTCAATGCACGGGGCGGGAGGATCAGAAGGAAACGCTTACGCCGATTTTGTTTATCGGTGGGCTAATCCTCGGCTATTTCGGGTGGGTTCCGGGCGCCTCCGTGATCACCTTGGGCTTACTTGGACTCATTTCCCTCCGGTCCCTTCCGGGAGCTTTGTTTGTCATGGCCGGGACCACTGCGGCAGTGGGCTGGGTTTTTATTGGTGTTAGTCCTATCTGGTTAGTAGCGATTAGCTTGAGTCTGATTCCATGGGCGAAAAGTTTCCTGCTTCGACACCGCCTTGTGATCGCTCTGCGGGGCTGAAACAGGAGATGAAATAACAGGGGCACGAAGGGAGGGATAGGATTGGCCGCGTCCGGATTCAGTTCAAAATGAATTGAAACGAGAGTGGCGCTCGTCCCACCCTTGGCACGTGCCCACATCGAGTTCCATCACACCGTTTTCACCGGATACACGGTCATCCGTGGCGGAAGCCGGGGATTTGGCGGTTTTGACGCCGTTCGAGGCCGAAATCGTGGCGGTGTTTGCGGATTTGGTGACGTTGTTGGGTTTGCCCAAATCGATGGGGGAAATCTATGGGCTTATCTTTGCTTCGCCCGAGCCACTTGCGTTTATCGTTATCGAACAAAAACTTAATCTAAGTAAAGGTTCGGTTAGCCAGGGTTTGCGCTCGCTGCGCGAGCTCGGGGCCATCCAGGCGGTGGCAGGCGAAAGCGACCGCCGGGAGCGGTGGGCGGCCACGGTCGAGTTACGTAAACTCATCGGGACCATTTTGCGCGAGCGCCTCGTGCCCTACTTGGAACGGCAGGATCACCGGCTCGCCAAGGCGGACATCCTTCTCGCCCAGGAGGCCGCCGCCGTCTCGCCGGATCAGCTCAAGGCGCTGCGGAGTCGGCTGGGCAAACTGGAGACGTGGCAGAGCCGCGCGCGCACCGTCCTCCCGCTGGTCGGGAAGATGTTGTAAGATCCTGCGGGGACATCCGGGCCGGCGATGGCGGGGGAGGGAGGGGGAACGCCGGACGGGGAGGGTGGCGCGGACGCACGATTTTTGGTCGCGCGGCGCGGTGATTTTTCGTCGCAGCGCATGCGTGCGGCGCGCAGCGTCCCCCGCTATGCCCACGATTTATGAGACCCTGCGCGCCGACATCATCGTCGCGATGAAAGCCAAGGATTCCGCCCGAGCCACCATGCTGCGCACGGCCGACGCCGCTATCCAGCGCTCGGCGATGGACCAAAACAAGCCCATCGATGACGCCCTCGCGACCACCACCGTGCGCAAGGCGGTGAAAAATCTCCAGGATGCCAACCTCGAGTTCGCCAAGGGCGGTCGCACCGACCTAGTGGAGACCAATCGCGCCGAGATCGCCGTGCTGGAAAAATACCTGCCCGCCGGCCTCGACGCCGCGAAACTAGACGCCTTGGTGCTCTCCGCCATCACCGCCACCGGCGCGACCAGTAAGAAGGACATGGGCAAGGTCATCGCCGCGCTCAAGCAGCTCCCCGAGGCCGGAATCATCGACTTCGGCGCGGTCAGCAAACTCGTGCAGGCCCGCCTGCCCTGAGTTTCCCCCGCGCCGTCCCCGCGCATCGCGCCGCGGGTGGCGCTTAGCTTGAACAGCGCTCGCGGTTGCATTGCGAACGGAGCGTCCCACGTTTCCCTTACCTGTTTTTCCCGATGCTGAAATCGATCCGTGAACTCCGCCGCTTACACCCCGCCACCTGGTCCGCGCTGCTGGCCTGCGCCTGGGTTCCCGCCCTGGGCGCCGAGCCCAGCGTCATCGACTTGAAAAGCGGGGCGCAGGTGCGGGCGGAGATTCTGGCCGAGCGGCCTGATCGCCTCGTGCTCGACCTGGGCTTCACGGTGCTCTCGATCCCGCGCGACGAGATCGACCGCGTCACCGCGCCCGTGCTCGCGACCGGCGAGGCGCACGATGCCGTGCTCGCGACCGGCCTGCTCTTCCGCAGCGTGGTCTCGCCCGCCTTGCTCCCGGTGCAGGCCAATGTGGAACGCGTGGGCGGGGCCGTCGTGCTCGTCCAATCGCCCACCGGGCTCGGCTCTGGTTTCATCGTGCATCCGGCCGGCTACGTCGTGACCAACCACCACGTCGTCGCGGGCGAGACCGAGCTGAGCGTCACGCGATTCGTGCGCGAGGGCCAGGGCCTCGAGCGTGTGCGCCACACCCGCGTCCGCATCGTCGCCACCGATCCGCGCGTGGATCTCGCCCTCCTGAAAATCGAGGATCTGCCGGCCGACACGACCATCGCCACCGTGCCGCTCGGCGAGTCGCAGACGCTGGAGGAGGGGCAGGGTGTGTTCGCCATTGGCAGCCCGCTGGGGCTGGATCGCACCGTCTCCCAGGGCATCGTTTCCTCGCGCAACCGTCTCGTCGATGGGCAGCTCTACATCCAGACCACCACGCAGATCAACCCCGGCAACTCCGGCGGGCCGCTTTTTAATCTGCGCGGCGAGGTCGTCGGGGTGAACAACATGAAGGCCATGGCGGTGGGCGTGGAGGGCCTCAACTTCGCGATCCCCGCCGCCGTGTTGAAAAACTTCCTGCGCAACCGCGACGCCTTCGCCTTCGATCCCCGCAGCCCCAATGCCGGGTTCCGCTACAACTCGCCTCCGCGTCCGGTCGCGGCTCCGAACTCGCCGGGCGCTTCGCCCACGCCGTAAGTTCGGACACGCGGCGCGCAAAGTCCCGGTTTAACTTCCCCCCTTGTTTTTCATGCGTTTTCCCCTCCTTCCCACCTGTCTGCTGGCGCTTGCCGCCGCCGTCTGCCCAGGGCTCCGCGCCGCCGAACCCGCGCTCACCCGCCTGGTTCCGGCCGACGCCGCGCTCGTGGTTGAGCTGCGCGATTTGCCGGCGTTTCGCCTGGCCTTTCCCGAGACCGCCGCCGGGCGCGCGTGGGCCGATCCCGAGATCGCCCGCTTTTTTGCCCCCCTGCTCCGGCATCCCGGCCTCGCCGAGTTTGTGGCGAAGGTGAAGGCGGAGACCGGCCACACGCCCGCCGAGCTGTTGGCATTCGCCACCGGCGACGTGCTGCTGACCGTGCCCGTCGCCTCCCTCCAGCTCCAAGGCGAGGCTCGCCGTGTCGATGCCTTGCTCGCCCTCGAAGTGGGTGACAATGAGTCAAAAATCGCCGAGCTGCTCGCCGTCCAGCGCAAGCAGGACTCCGCCACCGGCACCGCGACCACGGAGGATTACAACGGTGTCACGCTCCATTTGGTCACGCCCGCGCCCGACGCCGCCGTTTCGGTCAATCCGGCGGAGCCCGCCAAACCGTTTGTATGGGCCTTGCACCAAGGCCGCTGGTTCATCGCCAGCGAGCGCGCGCTGGTCACCGCCACGCTAGACGCCCTCGCCGCCGGCGGCCACAGCCAGCCGCTTGCCGCCTCGGCGGACTACCAGCAGGTGTTGGAACGAGCGGGCGGCCGCGCCGACCTCCTCGCGTTCTTTAACTGGAAGGCGGTCTATCCCGCGGTGCTGGCCGCCGTGGAGGCGTCGCGCGACCCGAAACAACCGGCCAATCCCCTGGGCATCGAACCGGTCGCCCTGCTGTCCGCGCTCGGGCTGGATGCCATCGAGAGCGTTTCCTTTAGCACGGGCACGATCAACGACGTCTCGCGAGTGGATGCCGCGTGGACGTTTTCCGAGGCGCGCGGGGTGTTGAATCTCCTCGCCTGGCGCGATGGCCCCGTGGCCCGGCCCGATTGGGTGCCCGCCGCGTGGTTCAATGTCTCCTCGCAAAACTTCTCCCTGCCCGCCGCCTACGAGGAGCTGGAGCGTCTGCTTGATCGTATCAGCCCCATGCTCGCCGGCCTGGCCCAGGGCCAGGTGAAAACTTATGAGCGCCAGCTCCGGATCGACTTGAAACGCGATCTGCTGGGCAACCTCGGCGAATCCTTCATCGGTGGCTACGCCCTGCCTCCCGAGGCCAACGCCGACACGCCTCCGCCCCACGATCAGCTCGACCAGTTTGTCGGCGTGTCGCTCGCCGACGCCGCCTCGTTTGAGCGCGCCATCGAGACCATCAAGGCGAAGTATCTGCCGCCCGGCGACGCGAGCCCGCTCAGGAAACGCGACTACCTGGGCCGCGTGCTCCACACCTTCGCGCCGCCCGCCGGCGGGCGCGGCGGCACCTACGCCATCGCCGACGGTTGGCTGCTCCTCGGCGTCGGCTCCCCAGGCACGGTCGAGTCGGTCCTCCAGTTGATGAACACGCCAAATTCCGACGCCGCCTTCTGGCAGCGCAAAGACGTGCGCGACGCGATGGAGTCGGTGCCCGCCGGCGCCTTCAGCGTGCAGCACACCGAGCTCGCCCCGCTCATGGCGTCGGTCGTCGCATCCCTGGTGCAGGCGCAGGAAGCGCAGGAGGAGGACAACCGCTTCGTCGATCCCTCCGCCAAGCCCACCCGCGAGCAACTGGCCCGTTATTTCAAACACACGGTCAGCCACGGCACCCGCACCTCCACGGGCTACTTTTTCCACTCCGAAGGCCCCGCCCGCTGATGCGCCCCGTATCCACCCTCGCACTACTCGCGATTCTTTCCGTCGCCCCCGGCGCCCGGGCCGCCGGGCCGGCCGACCCCGCTTCGCCCGCGCTGCTCGGCCCCGAGGTGGTGAAGCTCGACTGGAACACCCGCTCCCTCATCGCCCACGATCTCGACGGCGACGGCCGCACCGATCTCGCGCTGATTAACAACGACCGCGCCTCGATCGAGCTCCTGTATCAACGCGATCCCGCCGCGACCGCAGCCGCCGCCGCCGCGAAGAAAACCTCGCCCTCCGCCCGCCCGCCCAGCCGCTGGGAGCCCGAGCTGGAGGACGCGCGTTTCCGCAAGGAGACGCTCATCGTCGGGCAAAACCAGTTCGACCTCGTCGCGGCGGATTTCAACGGGGACGGTCGCGTCGACCTCGCCACCACCGGCGAGCCCGTGCCGCTGCTCGTGCGCTTCGCCCAGCCCGACGGCTCCTGGGAAGAGACGCCCTTCGCCACCGCGCCCGCCCCGGTCAAGTTCCTCGGAGGCCTCGCCGCCGTCGATATCGACGGCGACTCGCGCACCGACCTCGTGGTGCTGGGGCAAAAGGAAATCGCCATCTTTCGCCAGCGCGAAGGCGTCGGCCTCGTCTTCGACGAGAAACTCCCGCTCGGCGACGACAACGCCTACGGCTTGCTCGTCACCGATTTCGACGGCGACGGCCGCCCCGACCTGAGTTACCTCGTGCCCGGCGGGCGCGAGGCCCTGCGCGTGCGCCGCCAGGTGACGCCCGGCAAGTTCGGCCCCGAGCTCGCCTTCGCCCTGAAGACGCCGCGCAGCCCGCTCGTCGTGCTCCGCTCGTCCGCCCCCGGCGCTCGTCCGCCCCGTGCCTCGGCGGCGGGGAAAAAGCGCCCGGCCCCCGCCCTCGCCGCCAAGGCCGGCGCCATGCCGGACGGGGCCGACGACGGCCCGCTTTTCGCCAGCGCCCTCGGGGCCAGCGGCCAGGTGGAGTTCACCCGGCTCGCGGCGGCGCGCGCGGACGACCGCTGGCGAGGCCTCGCGCCCCGCGCCTTTTCCCCGCTGGCCGGCGCGCGCGGCCCGGCCCTGTATGCGACCGGCGACTACAACCGCGACGGCGCGAGCGATCTCGCGGTGGCCTTTGGCGAGACCGCGCAGGTGTTTCTCTACCTGCGCGAGCCCGACGGCGGTTTCACCCTCGCGCGGCGCATCCCTTCGCTCACCGACGCGCGGGCGCTGGGCGCGCTTTCGTGGCGGGCCGGCGCGCCCGCCGACCGCATCTTCGTGCTCAGCGGCAAGGAAAACGCCCTGGCGGAGATCGTGCTGGCCGAGGATGGCGTCGCCCGGCCCCCGCGCGCGCTGGCCATCCCCGGTCGCCTGGTCGCCTTCGCCGCCGGGCCCCTGCGTCGCACCGACGGCGCGGACGCCTCGCCCGGCCTCGCCGTGGTCGCGGAGGAGGACGGCAAACGCACGCTCTCGCTCTGGACGCAAAACGCCGATGGCGCCCTGACGCGCGGCGCCACCCTCACCCTCGCCGGTCTGCGGACCGATCCCCGCGCGGTGGTGTTGACCGACCTCAATCAAGACAACTTTGCCGACGTGCTCGTGATCGTGCCGGCGGTGGGCGTGCAGGTGTATCTGCAGCAGGCGGGTGGCACGCTGGTGAACGCGGCCGACAACCCCGCCTACCGCCCCGGTTTGCTGGGTCGCGGCGAGGCCGCCACCGCGCCCCTGACCTTTGGCGATGTGGATGGCGACGGGCGCGACGAGCTGCTGGTGAGCGCGGAAAACTTCGTGCGCGCGCTGCGCATCGACGCCGACGGCGAGCTGGTGATCGCGGCGCAGTTCGATGCGCGCGACGCGGGCGCGGAGGTGACCACCGGCTTCGTCTTCGCCGCCGAGCCGTCCGGCGCGGCGCCCCGCGTGATCCTGCATGATCGCAAATCAAACCAGCTCCACCTCCTCGAGCGCGGCCCCGGCGCCGCCGCGCACGAGACGGTGGAGGTGCGCGGCGTAGCCCGACTCGAAGTGACGGGCGCGCTGCAACTCGCGGGGCCGAAGGGGCGGCGCGAGCTGCTCCTGCTTGGCAAGGATCGTTTCTGGTGGATGCCCGAGGGCGGCGCGGATTTCGCGCTCAAGAACGAGGGAGCCTACGCGAGCGATTTGCCCGACGTGCGGTATTTTTATCTGTCGCCCGGGGATTTCGACGGGGACGGCCGCGACGATCTGGTGGCCGTGGATATTTACAGCAACACGGTGGAGCTACTCGCGCGCGATGAGAAAGACCAGTGGAGCAGCCGCATGCATTTCGAGGTCTTCGAGACCGACCCGCATTATGCTGGTAATCGCGGCAACACCCAGGAACCTCGCGAGTGCGTGATCGCCGACTTCACCGGCGACGGCAAGGCCGACCTCATCCTGCTGGTGCACGACCGCGTATTGATCTACCCGCAGGAATAGCCGGCGCGGTGCAAACCGGCGAAACCGTTTATATTTTTCCTCTCAAACCCGACCCATGCCCGTAAAAATAAAATGGAACGACGACCGCGTGAGCGGCACCGCCGTGGCCCTCCTCCTCATCATCCGCACGAGATTATCCAAGGGAAAAACCATCGGCCTGATCCAGGCCGCGCTCGGGGAGTATCGCGGCGACCTCGACGCCTACAAAGCGGAATATACAAAACGGGACATGGATGCCGCGAAGGAAACCGGACCGCTAAAGAACGCCCAGCATATCGAATATTATAAGAAACTGACCGGCGACGTGGAGCGCCTGATGGCGAAGATGGAGAAAAATCGCCGCCAGTTTAACAGCTTGGTTGAGCTGGATAATTTTCTGGTGTTTACACTCCAGTCGTTTGACTGAGCGCGCACGTGGCATCCAAGGGATCCTTTGAGATCCACGCGGCCCGGCGGCGCCTGGCCGAACTCCAGGATCCCGAGGCGCTGGTCGTGGATACGAGCGCCCGGAGCTTTTCCAATCTCACGGGCCGGACGAGCCAAAGGGAGCAGGCGGAATTTTGCGCGATTACCGGCGTTTGTTTTATGATTTCGCGTTCGTGGTGTGCCCACGTGGTTTCGGGGCTGGAAGCGTCCCGGTGGCCGTTAAAAGATAATTGGGCGGGAGGTGGTTCCGCCGCCAGAAAGGCGGTGGGAAATTCGAAAACCCAAGAACCACCACCCATGAAGAAGAACAACCTGAATAACGCGTCGGCGCAAGCCGAGC
>JBBRHC010000066.1:0-13191 GCA_038223295.1 Opitutales bacterium | reverse complement strand
CTCCGACGAAACCGTCGCCTCTCGCCGCTCCGAAGGCCCCCAATCCCCCACCGCCTTGGGCGCGACGGCCACTGGCAAACAGCTCATGGACCAGATCCGCGACGAAATCGCCGCCCTCGACGCCGCCGAATCCACCCTCCTCGACACCCGCCTCGCCCTCGCCCGTCGCGATGCCTACCGCGCCCTCGGCGTCCTCGTCGGCGGCCTCCTTCTCGCCGCCCTCCTCGTCGTCGCCCTGCTCCTCGTCCTGCGGCGCGACCACCGCGCCCGCGAGGCCGCCGCCGCCGCCCTTCGCCGCCACGCCGACCAGATCCACGACCTCTACAACCAGGCCCCCTGCGGCTACCATTCCCTCGACGCCGACGGCCTCATCACCGTCATGAACGACACCGAGCTCGCCTGGCTCGGCTACACCCGGGAGGAGACCGTCGGCCACCTCCGCCTGCATACGATGATCGCCCCCCGCAGTTTGCCCGCGTTTGAAAAATCTTTCCCCAACTTCGTGCGCACCGGCGCGGTCAACAACGTCGAGTACGACTTCCTGCGCAAAGACGGCAGCACCTTCCCCGTCATCATCAACGCCATCGCCATCCACGACTCCGCCGGCCGCTACATCTCCAGCCGCGCCACCGTCTTCGACATCACCAAACGCAAACAAAACGAAGAGCTCATCCGCCAGGCCGCCGCCTACGCCGAAAGCATCGTCGAGACCGTGCGCGAGCCCCTCGTCATCCTCACCCGGGACCTCGCCGTCAACAGCGCCAACCGCTCCTACTACGAGCTGTTTCAAACCACTCCCGCCGACGTCGTGGGCCGCCCCCTCGCCGAGCTCGGCGCGCGCGAGTGGGCCCTCCCCGACCTGCTCGCCGCCCTCGGACGCGTCGTGCCGGAGCAGACCTCGTTCGACGACCGCGAGATCACCCTGACCTTCGCCTCCATCGGCCGCAAAATCCTCCGCCTCAGCGCCCGCAAACTCCACCGCCCGGGCAACCACACCACCCTCCTGCTCCTCGCGCTCGAGGACGTCACCGACACCCGCCGCGTCGAGCACCTCCGCCTCCACTTCCACGCTCTCTTCGAGTCCCTCCCCGGCCTCTACCTCGTCCTCACGCCCGCGCTCCGCATCGCCGCCGTCAGCGACGCCTACCTGCGCGCCACCCACACCACCCGCGCCGGCATCCTTGACCACGCCCTCTTCGAGGTTTTCCCCGACAACCCCGCCACCCCTCACGCCGACGGCACCGCCAACCTCCGCGCCTCCCTCGAACGTGTCGCCGCTCTCGCCGCGCCCGATACCATGGCCATCCAGCGCTACGATGTGCGCCGTCCCGACGGCGTCTTCGAGGAGCGTTACTGGAGCCCCGTCAACTCCCCCGTCCTCGATGCCGATGGTGGCCTCGAATACATCATCCACCGCATCGAGGACGTCACCGATTTCGTCCGTAAAAAAACCGCCGCCCACGACGCGCCCTCCTCCTCCGGCGAGCCCGGCGACCGCGCCCTCCAGGCCCGCCTCGAGCAGATGGAGGCCGAGGTCTACCAACGCTCCCAAGAAGTCGGCGCCGTCCTCGAACGCCTTCGCGCCGCCAACGCCGAGCTCGAGGCCTTCTCCTACTCCGTCTCGCACGACCTGCGCGCCCCGCTACGCCACATCGAGGGTTTCTCCGGCATGCTTGAGCAGCACGCCTCCGCCACCCTCGACGCCACCGGCCGGCGCTACCTCACCGTCATCGCCGACTCCGCCCGTCGCATGGGCACCCTGATCGACGACCTGCTCACCTTCGCCCGCATCGGTCGCACCGAGATGCACCGCCTGCCCGTCCACCTCGACGGCCTCGTGCGCGACGCCCGCCAGACCCTCGCCGGCGATATCGGCGCGCGCTCCATCGAGTGGGAACTACTCTCGTTGCCTGTCGTCCACGGCGACTCGAATCTCCTCCGCCAGGTCTTCGCCAACCTCCTCGGCAACGCCGTGAAATACACCGGCCGCACCCCCGCCGCCCGCATCACCGTCGCCCCCGCCCCCGAACTCGCCCGGCCCGGCGAGGTTGTCATCGCGGTGCGCGACAACGGCGCCGGCTTTAACATGAAATACGCCGCCAAGCTCTTCGGCGTTTTCCAACGCCTGCACAGCGCCGCCGAGTTCGAGGGCACCGGCGTTGGCCTCGCCAATGTCCGCCGCATCATCGAGCGCCACGGCGGTCGCACCTGGGCCGAGGGCAAACCCGGCGAGGGCGCCTCCTTCTATTTCAGTCTCCCCGCCGCCCTTCCGGGAACGCCGGGCCCCGGCCCGGAGTCAAAGCCTCCCACCCTATAATTCTCCTTTTTGTTAAAATGCAGACATGGCCGCAAAAAGGCGCGGAAGGCGCAAAAACAAAGGGTGGGTTGTGCGCTTTTGATGCCTTTTTGCGGCCGATTTTCCGACTGTTTTCACGGTCGTACAGTCCTCGACCAATGTTACCCAAGTTGAACTCATGAACACCCTCAAAAACATCCTCCTCGTGGAGGACAATCCCCTCGACGCCGAGATGACCCTCGCCGCTCTCGCCGAACACCACCTTGCCAACGCCGTCGTCCTCGCCACCGACGGCGAGGAGGCCCTGGATTACCTTTACGCCCGCGGCAAATTCCACGACCGCCCCGGCGGCAACCCCGTGGTCATCCTGCTCGATCTTAAGATGCCCAAGATCGATGGCCTCGAAGTCCTGCGCCTCATCAAAGCCGACCCCGCCTTCAAAACCATTCCCGTGGTCATGCTCACCTCCTCGCGCGAGGAGCCCGACCTCGCCCGCAGCTACGCCCTCGGCGTCAACGCCTACGTGGTCAAGCCGGTGGACTTCACCCAATTCGTCGCCGCCGTGAAGCAACTCGGCTCCTTCTGGGCCCTCTTCAACGAGCCCCCGCCCGGCAGCATCCGCCGCACCACCTGAGAAACCCGCGCGCGGCGCGGCCACGCACCCCGAGCAGCTCGAGGTCTCGGCCCGCGATGCCGCCCTGGCCGAGGGCTCTTTTGCCCTGTGGGGCGGCCCCCCGCCTGCCGGATCACCGTCGTCGCCCGGTCGAGCCCGAACACGAAGGCGAGTTCATCCCCCCGGCAAGGCGGCGTAGCGCTGCCTGCCCCGGCGTTCGCGTGCTGCATGTCACGCGCCGCGCCTTACGCGCCGCGTGTTTACGCCGCCGCGTTCGCGAGCCACGCATCGCGCGCCGCGCATCACGCGCCTCGCGGGTGACGCGCCATGCCGGTGGCGCGCCGGGGCGCGCATCAACCCACGCGGACCGCGGGCAGGCTCCAGATTTGCTTCGCGTATTCGTGGATGGTGCGGTCGCTGGAGAATTTGCCCACGCGGGCGGTGTTGAGGATGGCCATTTTTGCCCATCGTTTCGGATCGCGATAAGCGGCGTCCACCTTCTCGTGGGCCTGCACGTAGCCGCGGTAATCGGCGAGGCATTTGTAGGGGTCTCCACCGCCGGTGAGGCTGTGATGCAGCGCGCCGAACGCGCCGTGTTCGCCCGGCGTGAAGTAGTCGCTGCCGAGCCAGTCGACGACGGCGCGCAGTTCCTCGTCCTGGTGGTAATAATCCCACGGACTGTAGCCTTTGGCGTCGAGCACCTCGACCTCCGGCACGGTCAGGCCGAAGATGAAGATGTTGTCCTCGCCCACCTCTTCGCCGATCTCGACGTTGGCCCCGTCGAGCGTGCCGATGGTGAGCGCGCCGTTCAGGGCGAGCTTCATGTTGCCGGTGCCGGAGGCCTCTTTGCCGGCGGTGGAAATCTGCTCGGAGAGATCGGCGGCGGGCACGATCTTCTCGGCCAGCGAGACGCGGTAGTTGGGCAGGAAGGCGACCTTCAGTTTATCGCCGATGCGGGTGTCCGCGTTGATGCGTTTGCCGATGACGTTGATCGCGCGGATGATGTTTTTCGCGAGGTCGTAGCCGGGGGCGGCCTTCGCGCCGAAGACAAATACACGCGGCACGATGTCGAGCGACGGGTTCTGCAACAAACGGCGATAGAGCGTGAGAATGTGCAACAAGTTCAAATGCTGGCGCTTATACTCGTGTAAACGCTTTATCTGCACATCGAAGAGCGCATCGGGCGACACCGTGATGCCACATTCCTTCAAGATGACGGAGGCGAGGGCCACCTTGTTTTCCCGCTTCACCGCCATGAAGGATTTCTGGAAATCCTCGTTGCCGGAAAACAGCTCGAGGCCGCGCAGTTGATCCAGGTCGCGCGCCCACTCGCCATGGCCGAGCGTCTCGCGGATGAGGGCGGTGAGCTTCGGATTGCAATCGAGCAGCCAGCGACGCGGCGTGATGCCGTTGGTCTTGTTCTGAAACTTGCCCGGATAGAGCGAATCGAATTCCGGGAAGAGGTCCTTCTTGAGGAGCTGGGTGTGCAGGGCGGCGACGCCGTTCACGGCGTGCGAGCCGACGACGGAAAGGTTGGCCATGCGGAAGGATTTCGCGCCGCCTTCGTCGACGAGGGAGCAGATGCGTTTCTTCCCGTTGTCGCCGGGCCAGCGGGCCTCGACCGTCTGCATGAGGCGGCGGTTGATCTCGAAGAGGATCTGCGCGTGGCGGGGCAGGACGCGGGTGAAAAGCGGCACGCTCCACTTTTCGAGGGCTTCGGG
The DNA here is from genome assembly GCA_038223295.1 of Opitutales bacterium. Classification (GTDB taxonomy): domain Bacteria; phylum Verrucomicrobiota; class Verrucomicrobiia; order Opitutales; family Opitutaceae; genus IMCC26134_A. The sequence continues at coordinate 8,561 of JBBRHC010000066.1, read as the reverse complement.
CAGGAGCGTGTGGTTGGTGTAGCCGAAGGTTTTGGTGACGATGTCCCAGGCGTTTTCCCAGGCGAGTTGCTGCTCGTCCAAGAGGATGCGGGTGAGCTCGGCGACGGCGATGGAGGGATGGGTGTCGTTGAGCTGGACGGCGACCTTGTCCGAAAAATTATTCCAGGTGTTGCCCGGCACGCGGAAGTGGCGGCGGATGAGATCGCGCAACGAGCAGCCGACGAAAAAATACTGCTGGATAAGGCGCAGTTCCTTGCCGTTCTCGGTCTTATCGTTCGGGTAGAGCACTTTAGAAACGGTCTCGCCGATGGCCTTTTCGCGCACGGCCTCGACGTAACCGCCCGAGTTGAAGGCGGTCAGGTCAAACTCCTCGGTCGAGCGCGAAGCCCAGAGGCGGAGCAGGTTGACCGTCTTGGTGCCGTAGCCGGCGATGGGAATGTCGTAGGGCACGCCAAGGATTTTTTTCGTATCCACCCAGCGAGGACGGTAGCCGCCCTTGTCATCGAACACGTTTTCCACCCGGCCGTAGAGCTGCACCTCCTGGGTGTACTCGGCGCGAACGATTTCCCACGGCGTGCCGAAAATCATCCAGTTGTCGGGGTGCTCGATCTGGTTTCCGTTTACGAATTCCTGCTTAAAAAGACCGAATTCGTAGTGGATGCCGTAGCCGATGGCCGGGTAATCCAGCGTCGCCAGCGAATCCAGGAAACAAGCCGCGAGGCGCCCGAGCCCGCCGTTGCCGAGGCCCATGTCCACCTCGACCTCGCGCAGTTCATCGAGATCGAGTCCGAGTTCGGCGAGCGCGGTCCGGGTGGCCTCCTCGAGTCCGGTATTCTGGATATTATTCTCGGTCAGGCGGCCCATCAGATACTCGAGCGAGAGGTAGTAGAGCCGACGGACGTTTTGTTTATTATGAACCGACTGGGTCGCGATGAGCCGGGCTAGGATCTGCTCGCGGACCGCCGTCGCCGTGGCCAGCCACCAATCGCGGAGCGTCGCCGAGCCCTGATCACGGGCGAGCGTGTAGGTCAGGTTGCGCAGGATGGCCTGCTTTAGCTTTACGCTGTCCGTGGCGCTGCCGGGCCCATGAGCCTCGGCGGCGGAAGGCGAGGCGGGGGCGACGGCCGCCTCCAGGGCAACCGGACTTGGGGAATCGGATTTGGAGGCGGATTTACGATGTTTGGGTGCGGGAGGCATACGTGGAAATGGATTATGATAGCTGAGGTTACGCACCATTAAACGTGCCACGTGTACGACCGGGGGCACGTTCTTTTTTCGCGTTAAGTTTGCGCGTCGGCCCCAAAATCGTGGCGTCCTCGCGCCGCGGCAACGACTTTGCCCTCGCCCTCCGCCCGCGTGGTTGACCTTGGCCGGTCCCGCCTTTCGCTCCTGCCCCTTTACTCCCCGATGTCCACCGCCTCAGCCGCCCCCCGCGCCTCCATCAAGGTGCTATCCGGCTGGAAAAAACTTCTCGCCCGCCTGGCCGGCCTCTTGGTGCGCACCTGGTCCTCTTCGCTGCGCGTCACCCAATCCGCCGCCACGCGCGAAGTGGCCGCCACCCGGTGCCCCACGCTGTTCGTGCTCTGGCACAACCGCCTCTTCGTGGCCGCCGACCTCCCCCACCGTTTCCGCGAAGCGCGCCCCATCCACTGCCTCATCAGCACCAGCAACGACGGCGCGTGGTTGTCCGCGTTTTTCGAGACCATGGGCCTGCGCGCCGTGCGTGGTTCCAGCTCGCGCGGCGGGCGTGAGGCCGCCTCCGAGCTCGTGCGCGTCCTGCGCGCCGGTCACGACGCCGGCATCACCCCCGACGGCCCGCGTGGCCCCGTTCACGTTTGCAAACCCGGCGCCCTCGTCATCGCCCGCCGCGCCGGGGTGCGGGTGGTCGTGGTGGGCGTCGCCTACGAATCCGCATGGCAACTAGGCAGTTGGGATAAATTTCTCCTCCCCCGCCCCTTCAGCCGCGTGCGCCTGGCCATGCGCGAAATCGCCGCCGCCGATCTCCACGCCCCCGACGCCCCCCTCCGCCTCGAAAAAACCCTTCGCGACCTGAACCCCCCGCTCGCCCCACCCGCCGCCCCCGGCGCGTAAACGCCGGCGCTAAGCCCGTTTCGCGGCCTCAGCGGTTCAAAACTCCGCCGCCCGCCGCAGTCCCCGCCACTTCCATCCGGAACGCCAGGAACCGCTCTCGTTCCTCCACGTTTACCTGCGCCCACACCACGTAAGTGCCCGCGCCCGGGATCATCAGGTCAAAAAACAACTTCGGCTCCCGCGCGTCCGGCTTCGCCACCGTATAGTCGCCCGGCCGCTCGCCCCGGGGATGCAGATGCGCGAACCCGCTGCGCGCCGCGTCAAAGGCAACCAGATGCGCATACGCGTCCATCACCAGGGTGAGCGGCACCTCCCCGCCCCCCGCTTCGCGCCCCGAAAACACCAGCGTCGTCGCCACCCCCGCCCGCACCCCCGCCCCGTCGAGCGTCGCCAGCCGGACACGCCACGCCCCCTCCGCCACCTCGGCCCCCAGCCGCGCGCCGCCTTACGGCCCGTCCACCGCCCGCGCATCCCCCGCCGCCGCCGCCGTGCCCCCGCCTGCCGTGTAATCAGCAAACGAATACAAGCCGCGCGCCGTCGCCGCCGGCGTGAAATCCGCGAACACCCGATACGTGCCCGCCCGCCTCGGCGTGTGCGTGAACACCCACTCGCCCGCCTTCGCCCCCGGCTCCGGATGCAGGTGCTGGTAGTCGCCCAGCGTCGGATCGATCACCAGCAGATGCAGTTTGCGCGTATGCACCGTCAGCAGATCCACCGGCCCGATCTCCTTCCCCCCCGAGGTCGCGAGCGTGAGCGTGAACCGGCTCTCCACCCCCGCGCTCGGCGCCGCCCCGCCCCCCGCTCGCAGCTCCGCCCGCACCGGCGAGCGCGCCTGCACCACCGAGATAAACTGCGGCCGCGACGGGTCGCACATCTCCAGCGCGTTCGCCCCGCTCACCTGGAAATCCAGGTGATGCAGATTCGTCCCCGTCGGCAGCACCCGGAACCCCGCGTACAGCGCCAGCGCCGCCGCCGTGATCCAGCCCGCGCTCCGCCAGTTCACCTCACGCTGCCCGTTGGCTTCGTTCGCCCGCTTCGTCATCATAATCTGCGTTATTTGCGTCATCTGCGTTATAAAAATCGTTTTCGTTTCGCTCCGTGGTGGCGCTCGCGCCGCTCAGCGTTTCATCCGCGCCACAAAGTCTTCCGGCGACCACCCCGAGCCATCCGCCCGCCACACGATCTTGCCCTGCTCGTTTATCAACAAGGTCGCCAGTGTGTGCGTCAGCACCCCGCCCTTCATCTCGGTCAGAATCCCGAACTGCCGGAACAGATCCTTGATCGCGCTCTCCGGCCCGGTGAGGAACGAGAAATTCGTCGTGTCGATCGCCCGCGCCTCCGCGTATTCCTTCAACACCCCCGGCGTGTCGTATTCCGGGTCCAGTGTGATCGAAACCAACTCCAGATTCGTCACCCCCGCCTGCCGCGCCTTTTCCTGCACGAGGATCATCCTGGCGGTCGCCGCCGGGCACATCGTCAGCACCGGGCAGCGCGTGAAGATAAAGTTTAACAAAATCTGTTTCCCGCGCCATTTCGCCGCCGCCGCCACTTCTCCATCCTGGTTATATAGCGCAAAGTCCGGCAAATTTTCCCCCACCTCCCGATAGGCCCCGCGCCCCCGGATCGACGTGTCCTCGCGCAAGGCCGCCGCCGCCTGCCGCACCGCCGAGTCGCCCACCGCGTCCACCCACCACACCCCTTCGAGCCGGAAATCCCCGACCGCCGCGTCCACCAGCGTCGCCTTCAACTCCGCCCCCTCCTTCGCCAGCGCCAGATCCCCCGCCCCCACCCGGAACTCCATGGTCATGCGCGGCATGAACCCCGGGATCGCCTCATGGTCCACCAGCAACGAGCCGCGCTCCTTCAACACCGACACCACCCGCCCCGTCAGCGCATACCGTTTCCCCGCCTCCGCCTCCGCCGCCGACCCCTCGCCCGCGTCCGCCCCCGTCGCCTGCCCCGCCGATTCCGTCTGCCCCCCGCCCTTCGCCCCCCGCCCTTCGCCCGCCCCTGGTTTGCAGGCGACCGCGCCGAGCGCCAGCCCGCAGCCCACCCAGCCCGTCGCCCACCCGCGCAGCACCCGTTCATTCATGCGCCCACCGTTCCGTCTCGGGGAAACGTTTGTCAAAGGCATTGCGGATTCTAGCATCCGGCCTTCTTTCCGCGCTTCGCACCACTCATGGCCACGCCCGCGTCCACCGCCCCGCTCCCCACTCCCGCCACTGGCGCTCCCTCCGGATCGCCCGACGCCGCCCGACCGCCCGGCCACCAACCCGCCCTCGCCGGGTTCGCCGCCGCCGCCGCCGCCTGGGTCTTCGTCGTGGTCACGATGGGCGCCTTCACCACCAGCATCGGCGCCGGCATGGCCTTCCCCGACTGGCCCCTTTCCAACGGCTCCATCAACCCCGAGGGCTGGCTGCGCGACATCTATTTGTTCGCCGAGCATTCCCACCGCCTCTTCGGCATGGTCATGGGTCTGCTCGCCATCGCCACCGCCGTCTGGCTGCAACGCCGTGAACCCCGCGGCTGGGTGCGCCGCCTCGGCTGGGCCGCCCTCGCCATCGTCGTCATACAAGGCGTGATCGGCGGCAAACGCGTGCTGCTCGATTCCATCGCCGTCCCCGGCTTCGACCTCACGCTGGGGCAAATGCTCACCATCCCGCACGGCATCCTCGCGCAGCTCTACGTCTGCGTGCTCTTCGCCGTCGCCGCCGTGCTTTCCCGCGCCTGGCTCGCCGGCGCCGCCCGCGACGTGCCCGCCGGCCTGCGCCGCGCCGCCGTCGCGCTCGTGCTCCTCGTCGTCGCACAGCTAGTCATCGCCGCCGTCATGCGGCATAATATGGCCGGCCTCGCCATCCCCACCTTCCCGCACAGCACGCCCGAAGGCGGCTGGTTGCCCGCCTCGGCGGATTTTCGCGTCGCCATCCATTTCACCCACCGCGTCATGGCCGTCGTGCTCACCGCCGCCATCGTCGCCCTCGCCGTCGCCGTCTGGCGCCAGCCCGCCGCCTCCACCGGCCTGCGCCGCCTCGCCACCGCGCTCGTCGCCCTCCTCATCGTCCAACTCTGCCTCGGCGCCGCCACCGTGCTCACGAATCGGAATCCCTACTACACCACCGGCCACGTCATCGTCGGCGCCCTCACCCTCGCCACCGCCTTCCTGCTCGCCCTCTGGATGCACCGCCCGCTCGCCCCCGGAGCCCCAGCCCGCGCATGACCGCCCCGACCGACCCCGCCGGCCGCCTGCATTCGAGCCGCCCGGGAGCCTCCCCCGTGGGCCGCCCGCTCGAGGGCGCTCCCGACGTCCCTGCGCCCGCGCCCTCGTTTAGCGACCTCCTCGAGCTCACCAAGCCGCGCCTCAGCCTCCTCTCCGTGCTCACCACCCTGGTGGGCTACGCCGCCGCCCGCCCCGGCTGGCACCCGCGCGAGTTTGCCTTTCTCTGCCTCGGCACCTGTGCCTGCGCCGCCGGCGTGGCCGCCATCAACCAGTGGATGGAGCGCGATACCGATGCCTGCATGGAGCGCACCGCCGACCGCCCCCTCCCCGCCGGCCGCATGCCGCCGGGCAACGCCTTCGTCCTCGGCTGGGGCCTCACCGCCTTCGGCCTCGGCTGCATTTTCGCGCAGGTCAACGGCCTCGCCGCCACCTTCGCCCTCGCCACCATCGTAAGCTACCTCGCCGTCTACACCCCCGCCAAACGCGCCTCCCGCTGGTCCACCGAGCTCGGGGCCATCGCCGGCGCCTTCCCGCCCCTCATCGGCTGGGCCGCCGCCGAGGGCGGACGCGTTCACGTCGGCGCGTTGGGCTGGATCCTTTTCGGCATCCTCGCCACCTGGCAAATCCCCCACTTCATGGCCATCGCCTGGACCCACCGCCACGACTACGCGCGGGTGAATTTCCCCCTCCTCACCACCCGCGACCCCGATGGCTCCGCCGTCGCGCGCTGGTCCCTGGTCAACACCCTCGCCCTCGTCGCGCTCTGCCTCTCGCCCACCTTTCTCGGCCTCACCACCCCCGGTTATGCCGCCGTCACCGCCGTGCTCGGCGCCTGGTTCATCGCCCGCGCCGTCGCTTTCCTGCGTCCCGCCACCCGCGACGCCATGGCGCGCAAACTTTTCCTCTGCTCCATCGCCTGGCTCCCGTTCCAACTCGGCGCGCTCGTCATAGACCGCCTCTACTTCGCCCCCTGAGCGTGCTCCGGTCCGCGTGGCATGGGCGTCCCGCCCATGGGCTCGAAAAATGCCCCGCCCCCATCCGCCGCGGTCCGCCCGCGCGCAAAGCGCTTCCTTCTTCGCGGCCCTTCGGTTTTTTTTGCTCCATGACCACCCGCCAACTCACGTTCGCCGCCCTGCTTCTAAACGCCCTCGCCGGCCTGCTCGTGCTTTATTCCGGTCCCGCGCCGACTCCTCTCACCGGCGTTTTCCTGGTCCTGATGTGTGCCTCCTCGCTCACCACCGTTTTTCTTTGCCGAAAGTCCGCCCTCGCCCGCCAGCCAGAAAGTTCGACGCCCGTGTCATCCGCTCCGCCCGCACCAGTCATCCCCGCCGCCGCCCAACCCCCACCCGCGCCTGCGGCGCCCATTCCACCCCCGCCCGTCTCCCCGCCCTCCGCCCCGACCCTCGATCCCGCCGCTGTCGCCGATGCCGCCGCGCTCCGCCTGCTCGCCCGATTCCAGGAACAAGCCCGCCTCATCGACTTCGCCCTGGAGGACATTCGATCCGTGCCTGACGCCCAGGTCGCCGCCGCCGCCCGCGTCGTCCACGCCGGTTGCCAAAAACTCCTCCAATCCGGCTTTACCCTCCGCCCCCTGCGCGCCGAGGCCGAGGGTGCCACCATCACGCTCCCCGAGGGGTTCGATCCCGCCGCCGTCCGCCTGCTCGGACGCGTCGCGGGCAGCCCGCCCTACACCGGTCTCCTCCTCCACCGCGGCTGGTTTTGCGATGCCCTGAATCTCCCCCGCCCCCTCGACTACGCCGCCCCCGCCTCCCCCGTCGTCGCCCCCGCCGAGCTCGAGCTTCGCTAACCCGCCCCGCCCCACCCGCCTCCAAGTCCCGGCGTTCGAGCGCCAAATCATAAATGATAAACCCAGAAACGACGCTTAAACCGCAGATTTCGCAGATACGCGCAGATTCCAAGGCATTACGGATTTCGGGCCTTCACCCCCCGGGCGCGAACGCCGGCCCTGCTGATTATTTTTGTAACTAACTTTATCTGCGTTATCTGCGTTATCTGCGTAATCTGCGGTTAAATCCGAATGCGGTTTTTAGGATAAATCATAAATTCCCCCCATGGTCTCCGTTCCCCCCTCCGCCACCGCCTCCCTCGGCATCGATCTCGGCACCAGCAACTGCGCCGCCGCGCTCGCCGATTCCGCCGCGCCCGCCCGCCTGCTCCCGCTCCTCCAAAGCGCCGGCCCCGGCGCCACCGAGCTCCGTCCTCTCCTCCCCTCCGCCCTCTACCTCCCGCTGCCCGGCGAACACGCCCCCGGCGCCTTCGCCCTCCCCTGGACCGCCGGGGCCGACGCCGCCGTCATCGGCCACTGGGCCCGCTCCCGCGGCGCCCTCGCCCCCGATCGCCTCGTGCTCTCCGCCAAATCCTGGCTCTGCAATACCCGCATCGACCGCTCCGCCCCGCTCCTCCCCTGGCAATCCGCCGCCATCCCCTCCGCCCAACGCCTCTCGCCCCTCGCCGCCAGCACCGCCTACCTCGCCCACCTCCGCGCCGCCCTCACCCACGCCGGCTCCGTCAACTGGGACGCCACCCGCACCATCCTCACCATCCCCGCCTCCTTCGACGAGTCCGCCCGCGCCCTTACCCGCCAGGCCGCCCAAGCCGCCGGTTTCATCGAACCCCTCCTCCTGGAAGAGCCCCTCGCCGCCTTCTACGCCTGGCTCGACCAGGCCGGCGCCGACTGGCGCAAACACGTCCACCCCGGCGACCTCATCCTCGTCTGCGACGTCGGCGGCGGCACCGCCGATTTCAGCCTCATCGCCGTCGGCGAGACCGAGGGCGCCCTCGGCCTCGACCGCGTCGCCGTGGGCGAACACCTCCTGCTCGGCGGCGACAACCTTGACCTCGCCCTCGCCCACGCCCTCCAGGCCCGTCTCGCCGACGCCGGTCACACCCTCGACGAGTGGCAATTCCTCGCCCTCGTCCAAACCGCCCGCGACGCCAAGGAGGCCCTTTTCTCCGACCCCGCCCTCGCCGAAATCCCCGTCGCCGTGCCCAGCCGCGGCGCCAGCCTCTTCGCCCGCGTCGTATCCACCCCGCTGCGACGCGACCTGCTCGAAGCAATCGCCGTCGACGGTTTTCTCCCCCTCACCGGCCCCGCCGAGTTCCCCGCCTCCCGCCCCGCCGGTGGCCTGCGCGAGTTCGGCCTCTCCTACGCCGCCGACCCCGCCCTCAGCCGCCACCTTGCCCGTTTCCTCCAGCGCGGCCACGCCAGCGTCGCCGCCTCCCCCGACCTCCA
>JBBRHC010000065.1:0-13321 GCA_038223295.1 Opitutales bacterium | reverse complement strand
GTGACGAGGGAGCTGAAGCCGACGAGGGCGTGGAAGACACCTGGCTCGGTGACGCGGCGTCCGTCGGAGAGACCTTGGCCGTGGGCGCAGTCGAGGGCGAAGAGCACCGGGACGTGCAGGCGGTGGCGGGCGCGGAGCTCGCGGGCGAGCTCGACGAGGCGGGCGCCCTTGCGATTGAGAAAGGAGCCGACGTGGCGCTCGGCGAGCCAGTCGATGGATTTGCCGCCGTCGTAGTTGAGGAGTTGCCTGGCCTGCTCGGCGGGGGTGAGGGCGGCGGCGAGCAGGCGCGCGCGTTCGGCGGGCGGGAGGCTGGTGTCGAGCCAGGGAGCGCGATCAGAAGGGACGGTAGAAACGGAAGGGACGGAAGAACTCATGGAAGCGGAAAACAGGGGGAGGCAGACGGGCGGGTGGGCGGCGCTCGGCGTGACGGCCGGTGTGGCAGGCGATGGCTCAGGCGGTGGAGAGGACGAAGGTGTGGATGGAGTCCGGCGGCAGGGTGGCGCGGATCATGTGCGCCCCGAGCCGGAACTGGAAGGCCAGCGGGGTGTAGCGGGGGTTCTGGGCGACGACGACGACGGTGGCGTCGGGATTGAGGAAAACCAGGGCCTGTTCGTCTTTGCCGAGGGTGAGGAGGCGGCGCGCGCCGACCTGCACGAAACGGCTGAAGTGGCGGAGCACGTGGTATTCAAAATTGTAGGTCGCGAGGCCTTTGGCGCGCTCGACCGTGACGAGGGCGTTTTGCGCCCACGACCAGGTGCTGTAGCCGCCCTTGTCGAGGACCATGTTCCAGTAGAGGTAGGAGTTGGCCCCGCGTTTCAGGTAGTGGCAAAGCAGGCCGTAGGTGTGGAGGCCGGCCGCTTTGTCGTTGGAGCCGTTGCCGCACTCGGACTCGGTCTGCATGAGCTTCTGTTCGGGGAAGAGCGCGGCGGTGTCGGCGACGGCGTGTTTGCCATCCCATTGGTAGCCGACGCCGGTGACGTGTTGACGGACGTAGGGGTCGGCGAGGACCTTGCCGGCGTAGGCGCGGGCGTCGCCGTGGTTGATGGTGCCGAGCCAGATCTCGGCCCCGACGCGCTCCGCGAGGAAAAGCGGGATGAGGTGGTTTTTGAGAAAATCGAGCAGCTCCTCGCCGCTCCATTCGCAGGAGGGGAAAACCTGGCTGGCGGCGGGCTCGTTTTGCACGTGGACGGCGTAGATGGGCACGCCCTCGGCGCGGTAGGCGCGCACGTAGTGGCTGAAGTAGCGGGCGTAGGTCTCGAGCACACGCGGCTCGGTGCGGATGCGGCAGACGGCGGGGCCGCCCAGGCAATCGTAGCGGGCGTTGCGCTTCATCCAGGCGGGCGGGCACCAAGGGGAGCCCCAGACCTGGAGGGCGGGATTATGCCGCAGGGCGGCGTGGATAAAGGGGAGCAGGTACTTGCGGTCGCGGGTGAGGCTAAAAGCGGCGAGCGCGTAGTCGTCGGGCGTATCCGCGAGGGAATACCAATCCATCGCGTAGTCGCTGGCGCCGATGGGGGTGCGTGCGAGGGTGAAGCGGCAGCCATCGCCCTCGGGTGCGAAGAGATCGTGCAACACCTCCTCGCGGCGCGCGGGGTCGAGGGCGTGGAGCGAATCCCAGCCGCGCTCGTTAAAGCAGCCGCCGAAGCCGTCGATGACCTGGCCGAGGCCGGAGGGATCGATGGCGAGCACGTGGCGCGGCTCGCGGTCGTCGGGCTCGGCGAGCGGGGGCGTCTCGTCCTTGCCGTTGGCCACGCCATCGGAGGAGACCCAGCGCAGGACGCGGGGCTCGGGCGCCGCGAGGATGGCGGCGAGGATGGACAAATCGGCAGCGGATACGGAGACGGGAGCGGGGGAAACGGCAGTAGGGGAAGTGCTCATGGGGGAAATGACACGCGGGGCGAGAAAAGGAAACGCGGGAAGACTCGAAAAAAAGGGGCGTGTGGCGGAGCGTGGTCAGGCGGGCGCGCCTGGCGCGACGGTCAGGACGCCGCAGGAGGCGGCGAGAGCCGGGGAGTCGGGACGGAGGCTGAAGTCGCGGGCGACGGGATCGACGAAGCCGGGATCGGCGTGGAGGGGATCGACGCCGTGCTCGGTGCTGGGGCCGTCGAGCAAGTTGCGCTCGAGCACGAGGTAGGGCTGGCCCAAGGCGTGGATCTGGTTGGCGTTACAGGAAATGAGGTTGTGGTGGACGAGGAAGGCGCGGTTCGCGGGGTTGATGGAGTCGATCATGAGGCCGCTTCTTTCGGCGGGGTCGTTTTCTAGGCCGCAGCCCGTGATGGTGTTTTGATAAACGTGGAGGTCTTGGATAGGTCCTCCTTTGAGGTAGCCCGCGACGCGAATGCCCGCGCGAGGACAATCATAAACTAGATTACCATGAATACGGATGTCTCGCGCGAGGCCGCCCTCCTCGCTGGCGACCATGATGCCCTGGCGGCAGCGAAAGACGGTGTTGGCGTAGATCTCGACGTTGCTCAGTTCCTTTTCGTAGGCGTCGCAGTAGATGCCGACGCGCACGAGATCGTGGACGAGATTGTGGTGGACGATGCCATCGCGGCAGGCGTTTTTGGTGTCGATGCCCTCGCCGCCGTTGCTGCTATCGACGGGAACGTCGAAGACACGATTGTAGGCGACCTCGAAGCCGGCGACGGAGGCGAGGGTGATACACTCCTGGGTATCTTTGCGCGGATCGCCGGGATCGGTGCAGGCCTGCTGCACGGAGTTGTTGAGGATTTTTATGCGGGCGCTTCGGGCGACCATGATGCCCGAGGCGCAGGTGAGGCGGGTGGAGCAGTTTTGCACCGTGATGCCGGTGCATTCGCGGATGCAAAAGCCGGCCCAGCGCGAGTTCAGGACGCGCAGGCCGTCGACGACGACCCAACTATGGTTCTGCAGCCAGAAGACGCCCGCCCTGGGTTCGACGGGCATTTGCAGGCGGGCGTCGATGACGACTTCGCCGCCGGGCTGCGCGCGGAACACAACGGGGGCCTCGGGCGTGCCCGAGCACGCGGGAGTGATGGGCGCGATCGGGTGATAGACGCCTGGGGCGATCCAGACGGTGTCGCCCGGCCGGACGGCGGCGGCGGCCCGCTCCAGGGTGGCGAAGGGCAGCGTGACGCTGCCGGGGTGGGCGTCGGAGCCCAGAGGGGCCGGCGCGACATACAGGAAACCGGCGGACGGGGTGATCATCGCGGGCGCGAGGGGGGTGGCGGACGCGCCTCAGGGCGTGGCGGACGCGGCGGACGCGCCCGGAAGGGGCGGGCGCGGGGTGTAGGGCGTTTGTTGATACGCGCCGAGGTCGGGCGCGGCGTTGGCGGGGCGGAGGGCGCCGGCGAGGTCGCGGCCCGGGGTGAAGGTTTCCCAGCGACCGGCCTTGAGCGCGGGGCTGTCGGGCCGGAGGCGGAAGACGGCGGTGGCGGGGTCGGCGCCGGGGGCGACGAAGAGCGGGTCGGCGACGAGATCGGAGACGCCCTCGACGGGGGGCTGCGCGCCGCCCCAGGAAAGGTTGTTGATACGCACGATGCCGGCGGTGCGCTCGTCGGCGCGGCCGACGAACCAGGTGTCGAGCGGGCGATCCGGCGGGGCGACGCGCGCGCCGGGATAAGGGGTGTAGCGACCTTTGATCACGATGCCTTGGGAGTGGGTGTCGGGGCTCCAGGTGCCGATCTCGGCGGGGTAGTCGGCGCGGGCGGTGTCGCCGTTGCCGCGGATGCGCAGACCGCGCGCCTCGAGGTAGGCGAGGATTTGGGTTTCCTCGGGCGAGCCCTTGCGGGGCTGCGGGATTTGGATGGCGGGCTGGCCATGCGCGGAGAGCACGGGCTGGTGGCCGGGGTAGTTTTTAAGGGTGATCCAGGCGGACGGCGCGCCGGGGCGGACGAAGCGGGCGACGGGGGTTTTGGGCGGCTGGCCCTCGGGGCGCGCATAGACGCCCTCCATGAGTAAAATGATGTCGCCGGGCTGCGCGGCGTCCACGGCGTGTTGGGGCGTGGAGAAGGCGGTCTGCTCGGTGCGGCCATCCTGGGCGTCGCTGCCCTCGGGGCGGACGTAGTAGGCGGGCTTGGCGTAGTGGACGTTGTCGAGGCGCAGGCCGTGATGGGCGGCGGCGGGCCAACCCGACGCGCTGCCGGCCTCGAGGCTAAAGCCGACGTAGGGCGCGGTGGGATCGAAGACGCCGTCGACCTCGGGCGTGAACGCGGAAAGATCGAGCGCGTAACGCTGATAAAAATCGGCCGCCGCCGGGTGGTTGGTGGTGGCGAGCGCGCCGGTGCGCTCGCGTTGGGCGTTGAACGACTCGACGAGCACCCGTATCGGGAGGGCGCGGGTAGCCGAGAGGCTGAAGCTGAGGGTCAACTTGCCCAGGTGGGTCCCGGTGTTTTGCACGGCGAGCGGGCCGCTCTCGAGGCGGGCGGACCAGGGGAGGCAGGCGACAGGCGGGCGATCGTCGGAGGCGACGGGGCCGATGTAGCCGGTTTTGTCATAAAACCAATCGGCCTGAACGCCGCGGGCCATGACGAGCAGAAGACCGCCGGAAGGCGTGGCGGTGTCGGCGGTCTCGAGGGTGCCGTAGGGGCCGGCGAGGACGCCGGGTTGGTCGCGATTCCGCGAGGTGACCGGCCAGGTGACGGCGGCGTCGAAATCGTAGCGAAGCAGGGTGCCGGCGGACGCGGACGCGGGAGTGAGGGCGAGGGCGGCGAGCGCGAGCGGAGCGACGGCGCAGGGAAGGCGGGACCGGGGGCGGGGACGAGATGAAGGGGATTTCACAGGGTAAGGGCGAAAGGCGCGAGGCGGGGCGCGATGGGCGATGGGCGCGGGCGGGTGGCTAGGAGCGCGGGGCGAGGGGTGCGGGCAAGTGCCGAAACGGGGCGCGACGGGATCGGAACGTGGCCGAGGCGGGGCGTTTATTGCTCGTAGGCACCGCGGTCGCGGGCGGGGCCGGCGGGGCGGGCGGCGCCGCTGATATCGCTCAACTGGGCCAGCTCTTCGGTGCCGCTGTCGCGGGCGGGGCTGCCGGGTTGCAGACGGAAGTCGGCCTTGAGAAGGTCGAGCGCGATGGAGACGAAACGCGGGTCGCCGACGACGTCGTTCGGGCCTTTGTAGATAGACTGGTCGGTCGAGTAGAGGTTGTAGTCCCAACGAATGTTCGCGTTGCCGTGGTTACCGGTGACGCGGCCTCCGTCGGGGCGCGGGACGATGATGTTGTTCAAAAACACGACGTCCTGGGAGCGGTTGGCGAAGAGCTCCTCGTAGCCGAGGACCTGGCCGTTATGGTAAGTGGTGTTGTTGATGATATCGACGTGGCGGGTGCGGAAAACGTGGATGCCGGAGCCGCCGTTGTAGGCGCTGAGGTTGTTGGCGATGAGGGCGCGGGCGCGCCACGCGGGGCGCACGGGGGTGACGCGCTGGGGGTTGGCGGGACGGGGCTTGGCGGTGGCTGAGGCTGAGGAGGACGCGGGGGAGGAGGTGGTCGTGGACGGGGACGGGGGCGGGGTGATGACGGCGTCGGCGTCGGGGTTGGTGGCGCCGCCGGTGGTGGCCTCGTCGGTGACGTCGAGGAGGATGCCGTTGCCGTCGCTGAGCTTGCCGGTGCGCGACCAGGGGACGAGGGTCTTGTTGTTCCAGACGAGGTTGCGCTGGATGATGATGTGGTAGCCCGGAGCGTCGTCGTGCTGCCAGTTGTTGAGCGTGGTGATGCCGGAGCCGGCGTAGCGCATATACCAGGCGTTGCCGAAAACAACGCAGTCCTCGACCGTCAGGTAGTCGGCGCCGATCATGGGGATGCCGCCGCCGGGCATCTTGGAGATGATGCAGCGGCGGATGATGATGTGGTGCGGCTTGCGGTCGGCTGGGCTCTTGCCGCCCTCGATGGAGATGCCGTTGGTGTTGAAACGCGGATCGCCGCCGTAGGATCGGCCGTCTTTTTCGCGCAGGAGACCGTCCTCCGTCGCTTCGGCGAGGGTGAGGGAATCGTTCGCGCCGGTCACCCGCAGGCCCTCCAGAATAATGTAGGATCCGCTGGTGATGAGGATGCCGTGCCAGCCGCGGGTGGGGCGAAGCTCGGGGTGCGCGCCGGGGGCGGGTTTCCAGGTCGTCCAGGCGTCGGGGCGTCCGCGTTTGGTGAGGTGGAGCAGGGCGCCGTTTTGCAGGCCGGCCTCGTCGGTGTAGACGCCGTCGCCGAGGAGGACGGTGTCGCCCGGATTGGCGGCGGAGGCGGCTTTTTGCAGGGTGGCGAAGGCGCGGTCGGGCGAGGTGCCGTCGTGGGCATCATTGCCCGCCGGCGAGACATGCCAATCGCGCGCGATCAGATGCGGAAGCGGGAGCGCGAGGCAGAGGAGCAGCGCGGCGAGGACGTGGACCTGGACCAGCGCACGCGGGAGCGCAAGAGGCAGACGGTGGAGGAAGGTGAGGGCGAAGTACGGACGCGAGACGTTGACAGGAGAAGACATTCGGAATGAGGCAGGGAAGCGGGCGAAGAAGCGGGGGAACAGGGGGGCGAAGAAAAGGGCGAAGGAAAAAAACCTACACGCGGCGGAGGTGCCAGAAAACGCTCTCGAAGTCGGCCCGGATCTCGAAGGGCAGGCCGACCTGGAGGAGCAGGTCGCCGCGCCACTCGCCGGCGGGGCCTTCGATGGCGCGGTAGGTGGCGTCGGGATCGAGACCGGCCAGCCGGAGGTGGGAAGGCGAAGGGTGGCCGGCGGAAAGGCAGATGGGAGGCAGGTGCGACTCGGCGAGGCGATGGAGGTAAGTGACGACGGCCTCGCTCCGGTCGGCGGCGACGACGAGCCACGCGCCGCACTCGTCGACGAAGGGATCGCGCAGCCGGTAGAGATCGCCGGTGGCGCGCAGGGCGCGGGTGCGTTTTGCGAGGGCGGTGAGCTCGGCGGCCTCGGCGATCTCGGCGGCGGTGAATTTGCTCAAATCGAGCTGAAACCCGAAGAGCCCGGCCAGGGCGGAGTGGGCGCGGGTGCGCAGGGACGTGTCGCGGCGGAACCCGTGGCTGGGAGAGACGGCGATGGCGGCATCCATGGTGCAGGCCGGATACACGAGCGAGGTGCCGTGGTGGATTTTGAGGCGCGAGATGGGGTCGGAGTTGTCGCTCGTCCAGGTCTGCGGCATGTAGAACAGGATGCCGGGATCGTAGCGCCCGCCGCCGCCCGAGCAGCTCTCGAAAAGCACGTCGGGAAACTCGGTGGTGATGCGCTCCATGAAGGCGTAGACGCCGAGGATATGGCGGTGAAAAGTCTCGCCCTGGCGGGTCGGCGCGCGGCCGGCGGAGGCGACCTCGCTGAGGTGGCGATTCATGTCCCACTTCACGTAGGTGATCGGGGCGTCGCGCAGCACGCCGGCGACCTGGGCGTGGATGGCATCGACGACCTCGGCGCGGGAAAAATCGAGCACGAGTTGATTGCGGCTGAGCGAGCGATTACGGCCCGGGATGTGCAGGCACCAATCGGGGTGGGCGCGGTAGAGGTCGCTGTCGGGCGAGATCATCTCGGGCTCGAACCAGAGGCCGAAACCGAGGCCGAGGGCATTGACGCGCCGGGCGAGGTCGGCGAGGCCGGCGGGAAGTTTTTCCTGGTTGAGAAACCAGTCGCCGAGCGAGCCTTTGTCGCTGTTGCGTTTGCCGAACCAGCCGTCGTCGAGAACGAGGGTCTCGACCCCGATTTTTTGCGCGACCTCGGCGATGGCGAGGATCTTGGGCGCGTCGAAATCGAAGAAGGTGGCCTCCCAGTTGTTGATCACGACGGGGCGGGCGGCGTCGCGCCATTTGCCGCGGCAGAGGCGCTCGCGGTAGAGCGAGTGGTATTGGCGCGACATGCCGCCGAGGCCTTCGGCGGAAAACACGAGGACGGCCTCGGGCGTCTGGAAATCCTCGCCGGGCGCGAGGTGCCAGGCGAAGAGATCGGGGTGGATGCCGAGGACGGAGCGGGTTTGGAACATCGGGTCCACCTCGGCGCCGCCGAAATGGTTGCCGCTGTAGACGAGGCTGAAGCCGTAGGCGTGGCCCTGCTCCTCGGTGGCGTGGGGCGCGACCAGGGCGAAAAACGGGTGGTCCTGGTGGCTGCTCGCGCCGCGCCGGCTGCCGATGGTTTGCTCGCCGGAGTGGAGCGCGTGCCGCTCGACCCAACGCTCGCGGCCCCACGCGCCCGGCAGACGGATGAGTTGAAAATCACGGTGCGCAAAATCGAGGGAAACGCTGAGCGCGCGGCGCAGGGTGACGGCGCTGGCGCCCGCGTTTACGATGCGCGCGGAGCGGACGATGACATCGCGGTCTCGAAAGACGGTGTAGGTGAGCACGACCTCCAGGCCGCTGGGCTCGTCAACGAGGGTGACGGCGAGCGTCTCGGCCTCGGCGGCGGCCTCGACGTAAGTCGCGGGGAGGCCGGGCAGCGCGGGTTTGCCGGCGGTGATGACGTGGCTGCGGTAGGTGAGCAACGCGGCGCGGGTGCCGTCGGCATGCTCGACATCCAAGGCGGGCAAACGGGTGTCGCCGGTGTTGGCGGTGGGATATTCCTGGCGGAGGAGACTGAGGGGAATCTCCGCGCCGGCGTGCGCGCTCACCGGATCGAGCGCGGCGAAGTTGCGCGCGGTGAACGCGGTGCGTGGGGCGGGCGCGAGCGCGGGACCCCAGTAGAGGTGTTGAAGCACGCCACCCGGATGGATGGCGAACGCGTAGGTGCTGCGCGCGCCTTGCAGGAAAAACGTGTTTTCCGTGGCGGAATGGACGATGAGCGGACCGGAGGAGGAAGTCGGGCGGGACATGGGCGATAGGCGAGGGGCGATGGGAGGAAGGGCGATGGGCGAGGGCCGAAAGGGGGCTATGGGATCTGGATGGTGATGGTGGCGCCATCGGCGGTGAGGGTGCGTTTCTGGCGGGCGGTCTTGGCGCCGGCGTGCACGTTGAACTCGTATTCGCCGAGATGCCCGCGGGTCTGGAGCCGCCCCTCGGCGTCGGTGGCGGCGTCGACGCGGGTCAGCCACTCGCCGCGCACGAGATCGCGCCACGCCCGGGCGTTGGGCTTTTCGGACCAGTCGCCGCGAAACATGGCGGCGTCGGGCTTCCAGTGTTTTTTTTGCCAGAAGCCCCACTTGGTGAGGCCGGTGGTCTGGGGGTGGCTGTAAAACGCGATGAGAAAATCGCGGGTATAGTCGGCCTGGAGCTCTTCGTCGGGGGTGTTGATGTCGAACTCGGTGACTTGGATGTCGATGCCGGCGGTGGCGAGCAGATCGAGGTCGGCGAGCACGTCCTCGGGATTGCGCACCTGGCGGCCGACGTGGCCCTGCACGCCCAGTCCGTCGATGGGGGCGCCGGCGGCGCGCAAGCGTTGGATGATGCCGAGGTAGAGGGCGATGCGATCGGGGCTGCGGGCGCTGTTGAGCATGCTGTATTCGTTGATCAGGAGCTTGGCGCGGGGATCGGTGGCGCGGGCGATTTTGAACCACTCGGCGGCCTCGAGCTCGGGCATGGTTTTGAAGTAGTCGCGCTCGTGCATCATCTCGTTGACCACATCCCAACTGTAGACGCGGCCCTTGGTGGCGGTGGTGAGATCGCGGATGTGTTCCCCGATGAGCACGGGCAACTCGGCGCGCGGCGCGGGCATGCGCTGGACGCGCTGCGGGGAAAATTTATCGCCCGGCCAGACGAGGGTGTGGCCGCGCTGGCGCAGGCCCTGGCGCTCCAGCCAATCGAAGGCGCGGAGGGCTTGCTCGCGGCTCGCGACGCTCCCGCTCCACTTGGGCCACTTCAGGCCGTTCTCGATCACGGCGGTGTCGAAATTCGCGAGCAGGGTGGCGCGGTATTTGTCGGCATCGTCGCCCTCCGCGAGGATGAAGGCGCTGTCCACCGAGGTGCCCCAGATGAAGGCGGGCCGGGTGAGGCGCACCTCGACCCGCGCGTCGGGCACGGGCTGGCCGGCGACGTCGATCACGCGGATATCGAGCGGAGCCGTGCGGATTTTTTGGATACGCGCGAGCGCGGCCTCGCGCCAGGCCGCGCCGGGTTGGCGGCCCTGATAGGTGAAGCGCGTGAACGGCAGGTCGGAGAGCCGGGCGCGGTTTTCAAAGTTGAGCACCTCGAACGAGGCGATCTGAACGGCCTGCGGAATCGTGCCGAAGGAGAGATGAATCTCCCCCTCGGTCGGATCGGCGTCGCGGGTGGCGACGAAGGGCACCTCGAGCAGCGCCCACTCGGGGCCGGCGGTAAGGGCGAGCTGCACGTGGCGGGCAAAGCCGGGTTTCTGCTGCTGGACGGACAACTGGAACATCGCCTCGCCGGATTCCTGGCGCGCGTATTCGGCGCGGGCCTGGAAACGCGCGAGCAGGACGTCGCCGCGTTTCACCGCTTGGCGAAACATCCACTTGGCGTCCACGTGGTCGGTGCTTTTGGGCCGGTTAAAATTCTCGACGCGCAGGATGGGCGCGGCGTCGGCGTCGGTCCCGACGGACCGGTCCCAAGTGAAGCCAGCCGGCGGCGTCGATCCGGAATCGTCACGGAAAATCACCGTACCGGGGAGATCGTCGGGCAGGAGCCGCACCGGGGCGCGGGCGCTCATTTCCGGGCTCAAGGGGCGGGGTGGCGGCGGGGGCGGTTGCGAGAGAAAGGCAGCGGAGACCGTATCGACCGGAGCGGAAACCGCACGGTTGGAATAGGTTAGCGAAAAAGTCAGCGTGAAGCTGGCTGCAGCGGCAAAAACGGCGAAGCGGAGGGGGGGTAACATCGGGGTTGGGAACACAGGGGGGGCACGATAAACGATGGCATCGGACCAACGGGGCTTTGGAAACGAAACTGGCGCGCCCAGACGCGGACTTAAGCACCGGCGTCGGCACCGATATCGGTGCCAACGCCGGAGAGGCGGGCGAATCTTAGCTTTGCGAAACGGCAACTAGACGTAACTAGACGGTCAACTCAAACCGCGTCGGGGTAACACTTAGACCAGCGGCCATGGGCGGATGAGCCCCACATCGATTTTGCCCCGGACGAAGCCCAAACGCGGCCCGTCGACCCCGGGTACTTTTTGGGCCCGGTTGCACCGTCAGCTCCCGACGATGATTACGCACGCTTCTTGCGCCGGGATGCTCAGCAGTCCGTCGATCTTCGGCGTCTCACCCCGCCAGGTGGACTTCACCGCCAGTCCGTCGCGCAGACGCCACGGCGTAGCGACGGACCGGGGTGAGCAGTTCAAGGCGACCACCACGACCGTGCCATCCGCCAAGGTGTGCTCGGTAACGCCCACCGCGGCATCGTCGCAGGTAAAAGCCGCCGCGTTGCTCGCGCCCAGCGTAGCGCGCAACAGTTGATAAACGCGGCGGGCGGCCACGTTTTCCGCCAAACCCGGCTCCAAGCCATCGGGCGCGAGCGCGGCTTGGGTCTCCAGAGGGAAAGTCAGGGTAAACACCTCGCCCGCTCCATATCGGTGGCGCACGAGCACCGGGTTGCCCCGCGAATCGGCGACGAGCACCTCAACCCCGGGGGCGCACTTAAATTCCACCACTTCGCCCGAAGTGATCGTGCCCTCGCCCCCTACCCCGTCCGCCCAGTTAAAACGCTCGGGAGACACACGATTATGACGACGCTGGACGTGCAGTCCGGTAAACGCGGCGAAATCCGGTAGCACGGCGTCATTAACCGATAGATAAAGCGTCGCGCCGGCATGGACCCGCGCGCGAAGCATTTCCCACTCATGGCGATGCACGCTGTTAAGTCCGGAAATTGCCGGGAGCAAATACAGCGACGACTCCGGAATCGTCTGATCAATGGAAGCAAAGGTGATTTCCATGCCCGCTTGTTTGCCCAGGGCAAACGCACCGATCGCGACCGCCCAAGCATCCTGGCCATGCGAGAGGACGCACACCGCGTGGGTGCGCCGGCGCGGTAAACTGGCGAAAGGCAGCGTTCCCAGCCAAGCGGCGAAGGCCCGCATCTCGCCTAAGACCGGCTTGGGCGACCCGTCATTGCGGATCAAACCAAGCTCGGCCTCCACCCCCACCCAATCGTAAGGGGCATGGGCCAGTCGCGTTTGGTCAAAACTGCACCACCAAAAAAACGCTCGCGCGTCGTGCGCCCAGAGTGACAACAAATTCGCGCGCGCCCACGTGCTGGCGATTTCATCCGAAGATACCATGGGCCCCATCGAGCCGATCTCCTCGGCGATACAGGGCTTGCCACCGACGTCGCCATATAGGCGCGTCTCCACCGTGGGAAGCAGCGTGGTGCGGTAGGCGTCCAGCGGCGCCACGCGCCCGTGCTGTACCCAATAGGGATACGGATGCGTGGTAAGCACGTCCGTGAGATCCGCCTGATCTCGAATACGCCAGATGGCTTTGGCTTGCGGACTGATCGAATGCATGCCGGACACGATGGGGCGGGACGGATCGGCCGCCCGGATGGCATGCGCGATGGTCGCCGTCCAGTTATACGCTTCGTCGGCACTCACCGCGTGCCCCATGCAATTGCACTCATTGCCCAAATCCCAGGCTTGAATGGCCCCCTCACCGCGCAGCCGAGTGACCAAACCGCTCACATAGCGCGCCTGCCAAGCCAGCGCGACCGGATCGGTTATCACGTTGCGACGCACCAAGGCCGGCGGCACGAAAAGTCGTCCACTCATCCACCCGGTCACCAGACCGACGATCAGCTTCAGACCGTGGCGCTGCGCCAATCCGCAAAACGTGGCGAACCGTTCCACCATGACAAGATCGAGCGCCGCCGGATTGTCAGGAGAAAGGGGTTCCTCACTGGCGAGGTAACGATACTCGAAGTGGTCGCCACCGAAGGATTTTAACTCCAGCAAAGGCTGGAAATCCGGCCAGAGTGGGAAAACCCTTAAAACCTTAAGCCCGTGCGAAGCAAGTGCTCCAAAATCCTTCGCGACCACCTCGGGACGCCAGTCACGCCACATTGCCGTCCCGGCATGGGAGGCCCAGTAATTGCAACCAAGGGTAAATTCGCCGGTGGGCAGAAAAGGAGTGTTCATGAAGGAAAGCACTGGAGCCATTCACGAAATCAACCGCGCGCAACGTTATTTCTATCAAACCACGCTCATCTCCGTCGCACCCTGACGAATCGCGCAAAACCAGTGTCGCCTACGCGAAACACCAAGTTGTGGACACGTAAATACAACGGTGTCCATATTTCTCCGTAAATGAATGCCAGGAATCGGCTTGTGCGGTCCATCCCGACGCCAAGGCGAGGCTCCGCCGCCGGGCATGTATCCCTACTTGTCCCGCCCTCGCCGCGCCCCGGATCGGCTTCGGGGCGGGCTGAAAATAGTGGTTTATTTATCTTGCATACAGCTTTGTGAAATTTTTTTCGGGCTTCCATGCATTT
>JBBRHC010000064.1:0-13393 GCA_038223295.1 Opitutales bacterium | reverse complement strand
AGTGGGATCTCTACTCCGCCTCCATGTCCGAGACCTCCGCCCGCGTTAAACCCGAAAAGCGGAGTTGGAGCCGATGAGATGGCGCAAGATGCTGGAGCAGATGGTCGTTCGTGAATCCTCGAGGTGCACTGAATAGTGCATTGAGCGGGTGAACGAACGAGCAGATGCCCGGCAGGTTGCGCCAGATCGCGGCGATCAACTTCGTTTTTCGGGTTAAACGCGCCGTGGAAAAACTCCGCGCCGCCGAACTTCTCGCCACCCTCGTCAGCCTCAAATACCCGGCCTTCATGGCCAACCACGCCACCGCGCGCGGCCAGGCCTTCCAGGATCTCGGCCTCTACTGGGAACACGATTGGACCGCCGACGGCCCCGTCACCCGCCCCCAGCGCGCCGGCTGGCACGACCTCCTCGCCGCCCGCATCGATTACTACGTCAACTCCATCCACGGCGAGGCCCTCATCCGCCTCGGCGGCATGATCCCCCGCCCCGATAAAATTCACCAACCGCTTCTTCGTCGTCAACCCCCCCGGCTGGCTCCGCACCGACGTCGCCGACCACGCCCACTCCGGCTCCGCCGACATCCACGTCCACGACCTTGCCGCCGCCCGCGACGTCTCTCACCAAATCGTTAACCTCAACGGCCGGAAACATATCCGCATCCTCGCCGCCGACGTCCCCTCCGTCGGCTATAAGGTCTACGAGATTCGCCCCGGCCCCGGTTCGGCCCCCGCCGAGCCCGCCGCCACCGCCACCGCCTCCGGCGAAGACCAGATCTTTGGAAACGCCGCCGTCCGCCTCGTCGTCGCCCGCGACGGCGCCATCCGCAGCTTCATCGACAAACGCCGCGGCGCCGCCGAGGTCGCCGCCGCCATCGACGGCCTCCACCTCAACGACCTCGCGCCCAACTCCGACGCCGGCGACCCCCTCCGCGTCGAAAACGCCGGCCCCGTCTCCGTCACTCTCCGCGCCCGCACCGAGGCCGGCCTCCCGCACACCACCGCAGTAACCCTCTACCGCGACTCCGACCGCATCGACCTCCGCAACGAGATCACCGCCAACTTCTCCAACCTACGCTACTGGAGTTTCGGCTTCGCCCTCCCCGCCCCCGCCCTCCGCACCGAGGAAGTCGGCGCCATTAACCTCAACAAACTCGCCTCCCAGGGCGGCGCCTACGCCGATACCCACGCGCGTTACGACCACCTTACCCTCAACCACTTCGCCGACTTTTCCGCCGGCGACGGCACCCGTGGGGTCACCCTCTCCAACCCCGACCTCGCCTTCGCAAAACTCGGCCGCAGCACCGTCACCACCCTGGACACCGAGACCCCGCAGCTCCACGTCCTCGCCGGTGGCCAGGTCGACGGCCGATCCCTCATCATTCAGGACCAAAACGTCGCCACCCACTTCCTCCAGCGCTTCGCCCTCCGCGCCGACGGCGGCTACGATCAACCCGCCGCGATGAAATTCGCCCTTGAGCACCAAAACCCCCTCATCGCCGCCTCGGTCATCAGCACCGACCGCGCCAAGACCGTTTACCCCGAGACCCACTACTCACTCCTCTCCGTCGACGGCCCCGGCGTACTCCTCTGGGCACTCAAGCCCGCCGAGGAAGGGCTCGCCCACGGCATCACCGCCCGACTCTGGAATCTCAACGATATCCCCGCCACCGCCACCCTCGCCCTCGATCCCGCCGTCGGCGTGTCCTCCGCCCACCACACGACCCACATCGAGACAAACCTCGCGCCCGTCGCCCTCACCTCCGCCCGCGCCCTCCCCGCCAGTTTCACCCGCCAGCAAATCCAGACCTACCGCCTCCGCCTCGGCACCCCCCGCCTCACCCCCTAAGCGTTTCGGATACTCCGATCAACATCGGTTTCCAGTCGAGGCTACCGAGTCGCAATCCATCCGCCCGAACGTAGGATTGAACGTAAGTTCGATGGCCCGGCCTGCGTGCCAACCCGGTCAGACTCCATTAAATTCACATTTAATCCTACGCATCGACACGAACGAACTAGCCTCATTCCCTATCATCTTTTCCCTAAGCATTTCCCCGATAGGTGAACGAGCGAAATAGCTTAAATCACTAACAAAAAACCGTTTACGCTCATCGCGCGCTCATCCAATATTATCAATAATCCAGCGCATTGATTTCCTCGCGCACACCACTTCGCAACTTGGCCGTAGATCGCGCCGATGAAGACAGATACGGAATTCAACCGCCCGCTCCTTTCGCTCGCCATCCAGCAGGCAAAAGTACTCGGGTTAGTTTGTAGCTGAGTTCACAAGCGCCGTCCTCGTAATCCTTTTCGAGATCACCCCGACGCCGGACGAATCCCGAAAGGCTCTAAGAGAAATACACCCCCATCCCCGCAACGTTTTAGCCGTTTTAAACCTGCTTATGCACTTCTTCACTTAGGTATAGTTTCTTATACGCATCTCGATGCGCACGTAGCCTCAATCCCGCCCATGAAGAGCGGGATCGCCGCATCCCGCCGCTCCGACGCGCATCCCGCTCCCCATCCCGCCTCTCCGCCGTATCCCTGATTCCGCCCCGTTTCGCTACGCCTCGCCGCTCCGCCCCCCGCCCTGTTCCACCCCCTCGTTTCCGCGCCGCCTTCGCGAACGCTGGCTCCGCTATTGCCAAAATCGCCCGGCCAGCCGCCTCCCGCGCCGTCCGCCCTCCCGTTCACAACCTCTTTCCTCGTCGCCCGCCGTCCCGGCCGGTCGAGCGAGGCCGTCAGCCGCCAGCATGCCGGGATCACGCCAGCCAACCACGCATCCTACCCCCACCCATGAAACTGCCTAATAAACTGCTCATCTCCGCCTGGACCCTGTCCTCCATCGCCTGGGCCCAAACCACCACGGAGCCCGGTCTCACCGACACCTCGGAGATCTTAACCCTCGAGACCTTCGCGGTTAACACCGATAAGGATAGCGGCTACATCGCGGCCGATTCCCTCATCGGAGGCCGCATCAACACCAACATCCAGAAGACGCCCGCCGATATCACCGCCCTCACCAGCGAGTTCCTTAGCGACATCGCTTCGACCAACTACGTCGACGCCGCCGCTTGGTTGCCCAATGCCGTCGTCACCCCGCCCAACGCCAACAACGGAGTTTCCGATTTCGGCACCGCCGCCAGCTTTCGCGGTATTTCCTCCGGTTTCCAGGCCCGCAATTATTTCCGCTACCTCAACCCGGTCGACGCCTACATCACCGACCGCGTCGAAAGTGTTCGCGGCCCCAGCGCCCTCCTCTTCGCCGATGGCGTGGTCGGCGGCGTGATCAACACCCTCACCAAACGCGCTCGCTTGGGCAACGACATCACTACCTTGCAATTACGCACCGACAACGAAGGCACCAGTCGCGCAACCGTGGACGTGAACCGGCCACTAACTGATGACATCGCGGTACGCCTCAATCTGCTCGGCCAGGAGGGCCGCAGCTGGGTCGATACCGCTTTTGATAATCAACGCGCCGTGCACCTGGCCGCCACCTGGCGCGTAAACCCCAAGGGCGAAGTGCGCGTCGAGGGTGAACTCGCGGAGCGCGATACCAATTACGCCCCGTCTTCGTACACCGATTCCGCGTCGAACTGGAATGGGACCACTCTTTACACCGGCGCGCTCGCCGCCAATCCCCCCAGTTCGGATGGCACTTTCCGCACCGGGCTTGGCACCCGCTTCGTGGTCGGCCCGGCCTTTGGAGACGAGACTCAGAACTTGTTCAACTTCGCCGCGACCGGCGGGACCGGACTCACCCTCATTCCCGAAGGTCGCCCCTTTCCGGGTCGCCGGCCCGCCCCCCGCATCGCCCGGAATTTTAGCATGCAACCCAGCAACGCGGCCTCGGTCGTGGATTATAATGTACTCAGCGCCTTTTTCGAACAGGGGATCGGTGAAAATTTCGTCTTTGAAATCGCGGTCGCGCGCCTGGCGCAAGACCGCGCCTTCGATACTCTACGTCCGACCGGCTACAGCATCGACGTCAACCGCACCCTTCCCAACGGCGCGCCAAATCCCTACGTGGGCGAAGCCTACGTACAGGCCGCCAATTTCAATCAGGATTTGGACAACGAGATCAACGAGTATCGTGTGGCCGGAGTCTACACTATGCCGATCAATTCGTTCTCCCAACGCATAAACGTCCTGGCGGGCCATCGCACCGAAGTGTTCAACAATCATAGCCAGGCCCTTCAAGTCATCAACGCCCCCGCCTTTCGACCGGAGGACTTGGCCACGGCCAATCGCACCGGGGCCAACTACCGGGTGAATTACCGATATTATCTCAAAGACGGCCCCGGCCGCCTGAAAGATCCGGTCAATGGCAATGGATATACCTACGAATACATTGAAACAACCGATTCGCGTCAGGACCAGGCCTTGACGTATACCCAAGTGGCGACCGTAGGCTCTTACTGGGACGACAAGCTCACCTTGATCGCGGGCACCCGGTTCGATGATTATGAACAGACCAACCGCGCCATCGGCACGCGCGATCCCGTGGGCCGTGTATTGACCACCAGGCAGACCAGCGCGTCGGACGCCTTCGTAAACACCTCCAGCCTGGGCGCCACCGTTTTTCCCATCAAACAAGTCGGCGCTTACGCCAACTACTCCGAAACCTTCAACCCGGTGGGCTCCGGCTCGCCCAGTCTGAGCGGGGGCGACTTCGATCCCACCGACGGCACCGGATTTTCCTACGGATTGCGCTTTAATTTACTTAATAATCGAGTCATAGGCTCCCTCGGTCGTTACACCGTCCAGGAAGAAGGCCGCGTGGTGGGCGGCCCCATAACCAATAATGTGAATGCCATTCGCAACATCATCGGCGGCGACACGATCGTGGGCTATCGCGACACGCTCAATTATGAAGGCGAGGGCTATGAACTCGATTTGGTCGCCAACGTCACGAAAGACCTTCGTCTGCGCGCCAACATATCCTTCCCCGAAACGACCCAGAACGATTCGCTTCCCGATACCCTCGCACTCGTGGCGGCCGAGCGCGCCACCTGGGTCGCCGCCTCCACCAATCCCGCTTTCACCGCCGGGCAGCGCACCACGATCCTGAATAATATCGGCACCATCGACGGCGCGGTGCAAAATGC
Organism: Opitutales bacterium; assembly: GCA_038223295.1. GTDB lineage: Bacteria > Verrucomicrobiota > Verrucomicrobiia > Opitutales > Opitutaceae > IMCC26134_A. The sequence goes on along the minus strand of JBBRHC010000064.1, from coordinate 8,286 downwards.
CAACGAGGGCCGCACCCTCAACGGCACCGCCGATTACACCGCCAATATATTCGCCAACTACACCATCCCCACCGGCGCTTTGAAGCGTGTTCGCGTGGGTGGAGGCGCGAATTTCATCGGCCCTCAGGTGATCGGCAACCGCGTCGGACGGGCGTTTGATTATATATATTCCGACACCCGCATGCTGGTTACCGGCACGCTGGGCTACTCGTTCAAGTTCCAGGGCAATCCGGTGGATGTACAGCTCAATATCACCAACTTGCTCAACGATCAGGAACCCATCTACACCGGCGTTTCGACCTTCAGCGGCGTCGCCTACCGGAGCGCCTTCTACTTCCCCGAGCCCCGCAAGGCGACCGTGACCGTCACGATGCGCTTCTAAGCGTTTCCCCGTTCCCCCCACCGTCCTCCCAGTTGGAGGACGGTTTTTTGTTTTATTGCAGCGCTACTCCGCCCCCGCCACTCCATCTCGTCCCCCTTTTTAACCCGCGTCTTTGTCCCCGTTTTTCACCCCGCGCCCCCTACATGAAACCCGCCAAACTCCTCGTCGCCCTCGTCGTCGCTTCCTGCGCGCTCAGCGTCGTCCTCGGTCTCGTGCTCGCGCGCGGCGGGGCCACCTCCGGCTCGCCTTCCTCCCCGGGCGCAGGCGCCACCCGCGCCGCCCCGCTCATCGGCCTCTCCCTCGATACCTTAAAAGAGGAACGCTGGCAGTCCGACCGCGATTTTTTCGTCGGCCGCGCCAAGGAGCTCGGCGCCGACGTCCTCGTGCAATCCGCCAATAGCGACGACACCCGTCAAATCGCCGACATCCAGAGCCTTATCAGCAACAAGGTGGACGTCATTGTCATCGTCCCCCACAACGGCGCCGCCATGGCCAAAGGCGTCGCCCTCGCCCGCGAGGCAGGCATCCCCGTCATCGCCTACGATCGCCTCATCCCCGGCGCAGGCCTCGATCTCTACGTCACCTTCGACAACCGCCAAGTCGGCCGACAACAAGCGAGTTTCGTCATTGACGCTCTCCCCGACACCCGGCCCCTCCGCCTCGTCCGCATCTACGGCGCCAAGACCGACAACAACGCCCTCCTCTTCAAACAGGGCCAGGACGACATTCTCGATCCCCTTGTCGCCACCGGCCGCGTCCAGGTCGTCCACGAGGACTGGGCCGCCGACTGGCGCCCCGAAAACGCCAAACGCATTGCCAACGCCGCCATCACCAAGGTCGGGGCCAACGGCTTCGATGCCGTCCTCGCCTCCAACGACGGCACCGCCGGCGGCGCCATCCAGGCCCTTCTCGAGGAAGGCCTCGCGGGCAAAAAACTCGTCACCGGCCAGGACGCCGAGCGCGCCGCACTCCAGCGCATCGTCGCCGGCACCCAGACCATGACCATCTACAAACCCCTCAAAGCCCTCGCGAGCCTCGGCGCCGAGGCCGCCGTGAAGTTTGCCCGCCGCCAGGTCGTCGTCGCTAATTCCTCCGTCAACAACGGCACCTTCGACGTCCCCGCCCTCCTTCTCCCCACCACCGCCGTTACCAAGGCCAACCTCGACGCCACTATCATCAAGGACGGTTTCCACACCCGCGAAGCCATCTACGGCGCCGCCCCCTAGACCCGTAGCCGTACCCGGGCCGCTCGCTTGCAGGCGCTCCCCCGTCAACCACCGCGCCTCCGCTCGGCCTCCCGCTATTTTCGTTAACCTCCCGCCCAAAGCCTCTTCCGCTCCCTCCTCACCATGCCCGCCGCCTTCTTTTCCCCCGATAGTTTCTGGAACACCCCCCTCCCCGCAAACCCTGCGATCCACGCCGACAACGCGCGTTTCCTGCGGTTTTCGAGCTGGTCCACCTCCTCGCCCGGCGTCCACATCAACCTGAAAACGTGGACTATACCGCTCTACGCCGCCGACGCGGCCACGCCGCTGCGCCCCATTGGTCGCCGTATCGCCACCGAGCTCCACGGCAGTCAGTTCCTCGCCAACTCCCGCCCCTACCTCCATCCCGGCCACCCCGAAGGCCACCACGCCAGCTTCGGCCCGACAATCCCCATCCCCGCCGCCGCCGAGCCCGATGGCCAGACCGATGCCCACCTCGCCATCATCGACTCCGAGCGACGCCAAGCCTGGGACATGTGGGCCGCCCACCGCACCCCCGCCGGCGACTGGGAGGCCAACACCGGCATCAGCTACTCGCTCGACGGCCCAGGCGTGTTTGATCCCGCCGATTTCGCCGCCCGCAACGGCGAGAGCATCCACCCCTACGGCCCCGGCCGCGCCGTCGGCGTGCCTATCATCGCCGGCCTGATTTTGCACGACGAGCTCCTCGCCGGTCGCATCGAACACAAACTCGCCTTCGCCTGCCGCGCCAGCGGCCTGCTCGCCCACCATTTCCCTCCCGCCATCTGGACGGATGGAGGCGTCCCGGGCGGGCCTCCCGCCGGCGTCGTATTCCAGCTCGACCCCGCCCTCGATCTCGACGCCCTCGCCCTCTCGCCCGGCGCCCGCGTGGTCGCCCGCGCCCTTCAGGAATACGGTGCCGTTCTTGTCGATTACGCCGACGGCTTCACTCTCTACGGCGAAGGCCTCTGGGGCGATCCGCGCGGCCGCTCCTGGGATGGCGCGCTGACCGAGGAAGACCTTTTCGGCCTCGACTGGAAACACTTCCGCTACCTCGCCCCCGAGGCGGTCGGGCAAGTGCTGGTCGAAAAAGGCATGATTCCCCTGCCCCACGGAGCCATCACCCGCGCCTACCGCGAGGTCACCGGCGTCCCGCCCTTGGATTAACGTAAGACAACTCCGCCAATTCCGCCCCGCCCCGCCGCCGTCCCCTCCGCCGCCGACGCCCTCGCCCCATGCCCCCCGTTCTCCTCGCAGCCCGCGGCATCATCAAAAAATTCCCCGGCGTCATCGCCCTTAATGGAGTCAGCTTCGACCTTTGCCCCGGCGAGGTCCACGCCCTCTGCGGCGAAAACGGCGCGGGCAAATCCACCCTCATCAAGCTCCTCTCCGGCCTCCACGTCCATGGCAGCTACGAGGGCGAGTTGCGCGTCAACGGCGCCGAGGCCCGTTTCGCCTCCCTCCAGGACGCCGCCCACGCCGGCATCGCCGTCATCTATCAGGAGCTCGCCCTTGTAGACGAAATGAGCGTCGCGGAAAACATCTTCCTCGGCTCCGAGCCCCGTACCCGCGCCGGCCTCGTCGACTGGTCCCGCGTCCACACCGAGGCCCGTAAACTCCTTGATCGCTTCGCCCTCGACATCGATCCCTCCGCTCTCGTCCGCGACCTAGGCGTCGGCCGCAAACAGCTCGTCGAGATCGTCAAAGCCCTCTCCAAGGACTCCCGCGTGCTCATCCTCGACGAGCCCACCGCCGCCCTCGCCGAGCACGAGGTGCGCGTCCTGCTCGACATCATTCGCGACCTGCGCCGACGCGGCATCGCCTGCATCTACATTTCCCACAAACTCGACGAGGTCTTCGCCGTCGCCGACCGCATCACCATCCTCCGCGACGGCGCCACCGTCGCCACTCTCGCCGCCGCCGCGACCGATAAAAACACCGTCATCCGCCATATGGTCGGCCGCGAGATCAAGGACCTGTTCCCCCGCCGCGCCACCTCGCCCGGCGAGCCCGTGCTCACGGTCAAAAACCTCACCGTCCGGCACCCCGTCACCGGCCAGCCCGCCCTCCACGACCTGTCCTTCACCCTCCGCGCCGGCGAGGTCCTCGGGATCGGCGGCCTCATGGGCGCCGGCCGCACCGAGTTGCTCATGCACCTCTTCGGCGCCTGGGGCCGCCGCCTCGCCGGAGAGGTCACACTCCTCGGCCAACCCCTCCCGCCCGGCGACCCCGGCCTCATCCTCCGGCGCGGCCTCGCCCTCGTCAGCGAGGACCGCCGTCGCTACGGCCTCGTGCTCGAGCAGTCCATCGCCTTTAACCTGTCCCTCTCCTCTCTGCGCACCCTGACCAGCCGGGGCCTGCTCGACCCGGCCAAGGAGTTCACCCGCAACCAGCATTTTTTCACCAGCCTGCGCGTCAAATCCCCCACCCTCGAATACCCGGTCGGCAAACTCTCCGGCGGCAACCAGCAAAAAGTCGTCATAGGCAAAGCCCTCATGACCGAGCCCGCCGTCGTTTTCCTCGATGAGCCCACCCGCGGCATCGACGTCGGCGCGAAGCTCGAAATCTACGAAACCATCAACCGCCTCACCTCCGAGGGCAAAGCCGTGGTGCTCGTCTCCAGCGAGCTCCCCGAGCTCATGGGCATGAGCGACCGCATCCTCATGCTCTGCTCGGGCCGCCTTGGCGGCGAATTCACCCGCGCCGAGGCCACCCCGCCCCGCCTCCTCGCCGCCGCCATGGGCCACCGCGAACCCGCCGCCGCCTAAACTCCAAACGTGGCATGGGCGTCCCGCCCATGTTCCGCCCTCCGCTTTCCGTCCTCTTAAACTTAATCTTTCCCCTTAACCGGCGACGCCCGCGTCGCCCTCCCCATGCAAGGCAAACTTTCCATCCGCGACTTCTCCATCGCCGCCGTCCTGGTGGCGGTCTGCGCGCTCTTCGCCATCCTCTCCCCGCAGTTCCTGAGCGCGCGCAACCTCTCCCTCCTGGTCATCGAGCTGGCCATCACCGCCACCCTCGCGCTCGGCATGCTGCTTATCATCCTGCCCGGCCACATCGATCTCTCCGCCGGCAGCGGCGTCGGCCTGCTCGGCGGCATCGCCTCGGTCATGGTCTACCGCTACGACTGGCCCGCTCCCGCCGCCCTCGCCCTCGGCGCCATCGCCGGCCTGCTCATCTGGCGCGGCATGGGCTGGCTGATCGTCCGCGAACGCATCCCCGCCTTCATCATCACCCTCGCCGGCCTGCTCGTTTTCAAAGGCCTCTTCTGGCTCATCATTCGCAACACCACCGTGCCCATCGTGGGCGCCGGCGACCAGACCAGCCTCTACACCCTGCTCACGACCTACTTCCTGCCCGCCCCGGCCGGCCTCGCCCTCGCCGCCGCCCTCGCCGCCCTGCTCGGTTACCTGAAAATCCGTGAACGCGCCCAACGCGTCGCGTGCGGCTTCGTGGTCGAGGACGCCGCCGTCGCCTTCGTGAAGTGGTTCCTCGCCGCGCAGGTGTTGTTCCTCTTCGTCATCGTCACCAACCAGTTCCGTGGCGTGCCGCTCGCCGCCGTCATCCTCGGCGCGGTCGCCACCGCCGTGCACATCATCACCAAACACACGCCTTTCGGCCGGCATCTCTACGCCATCGGTGGCAACGAAGAGGCCGCCGTGGTCTCCGGCATCCCGGTCAAAAAAACCGTCATCGGCGCCTTCATGCTCATGGGCGGCATCGTGGCGCTCACCGGCTTTATGCAGACCGCCTATTCCGGCTCGTCCACCACCACGGTGGGCGAGCTGATGGAGCTCGATGCCATCGCCGCCTGCGTGATCGGCGGCGTCAGCCTGAAGGGCGGGCGCGGCTCCGTGCTCGGCGTGCTTTTCGGCGCCCTCTTGATGGCCTGCCTGCTCAATGGCATGACCCTCCTCGCGGTATCCCCCGAGTTCAAGTTGATCACCCGCGGCCTTGTGCTCTCCTTGGCCGTCTGGATGGACGTAAAACTCTCCCGCTAAACCCGGTCGTTGTAGGGCGGGGTCGCCGCACCCCGCCGCTCCGTAAATTCGTCCTCCTTCTGCCGTCCGCCCCCCGTACTCCGTCCTCCCTCTCATCCCTCGGCCCCGCCCTTCGCCCTTCGCCCCCCTCACTTGTGTTTTTTGCGCCTTCTTTTGCCAATTTATCCGACCATTCTCCATCTATGCGTTCGGTTAAAAAATCGCGCCAAGCAGCAATCGGGACATTTCCAAAACCTGCGTTCGACAAGGCCGACCAAATACTCGTATTACTATTCATACCCCAAATTAGTTGTTGGCTCCAATGTTCCAGGTAAATCTCCTCTCCTCGTCTCAGGTCAGCCCTCACCCCTCCAACCTAACCAGCCCTAAAGTTCACAATCCTAGTTCGCCGTCTCCCCAAAATTACACCCACTTCCTTCTGCCACCACTAGCTTACTACCCATGAAAAAAATCCTCACCCCCAATCGCAAAGCCTCACTCTCCCTTCTCGCCCTCCTGTCGCTCATGAGCGCCGGAGCGGTCCAAGCCCAGTCTACTTGGATCCCAACCGGCGGCGGTTCATGGAATACCCCCGCCAACTGGGTAAACGGCATCCCATTCAATACCGACGCCACCTTCACCAATGCCACCGCAAACGGCACAATCACCCTGGATGCCGCCCAGAGCGTCAACACTTTGGCAATCACCAGCAACTTAATTCACAATTTCAGCACCGGCGCCGGCACCAACCTGCTGACGATCAATAACGGTATCGCCTACAACAGCAGCGTAAACGGCAGCATCACTGCCGGAATCGTCCTCGGCGGGAATAACGTCTGGAATATCGACCGCAACGCCGGAGTTGGCTCGCAGTTTTCGGGATTTACAGTATCGGGTGCCATTTCTGGTGCATTCAGCGTCACCAAATCGGGTTTCCGCTCGATCACTATCTCGGGCGACAACAGTGCCTTCAGCGGAGGATTCATTCTTCAGCGCGAGACAATTTTCATCGCGGGCGCAGCCGCTAATAACACCCTCGGCACCGGTGAATTTAGGTTTAACAGCGTAGCCAACCCGACCACCACGAACGTCAACCTCTCCCACAACATCGCGCAAAGTAAGACCTACACGAACGCGTTCGTGAACGATAACACGGTCAGCGGCTCCGTCGCCTCCATCCAAGTCGGCGCCCAGACGAATCTTCGCCGAATGGAGTATTCGGGTGCCTTCAGCACTGGAGCGGGCTTCAACAATGCCATCCTCGCGATTAGCACTACGGGAGTTTCCCTTGGGGTAGGCGAAGGCACGACGGTGTTTTCTGGCAATTGGAGCGGCTATGCGGCCACCAATGCGAATGCCATCCGAGCGTTTGGTGGTAGTGTGCTCATCAATTCAGCAAGTTCCATCGCTCCGACCGCCGCAGGATACGAACTCGGTGTGAGTGGTGCGAATATCGGTAGCAAACTGATCTTGGGTGCCGATTACACGATGGGTAATTCAGTGTCTTTGCAGAACTCGATCGCCGCGACGGGTAACGTGCGCAGCTCGTTCGGTGCCCTCAACGCGGCAGCGACTACCGCCACCCTTAACGGGAACGTCGTCCTCGGCACGCCAAATGCCGCCCTGACCCAGGCCGGGGGTCAGCCTGGAATCAATCTCTTCTCCCAAAACGTGGGGGCGACGTTGGCAATCAACGGCGAAATCATCGGCGCAGCCAACGACGTGGCAACGGCCCGCAACGTCCTCATCAACGAAGCCTACACCTACACCTCCGCCGACGGTGTCAGCGGACTCCAAACCCCCGCTGGCACAGTCGCCCTCACTCGTGCCACGGGCAGCAACTTCGCCGGAGGCGTGATTGTCGCCAACGGGACGCTCCTCGTAAATAACACGTCGGGGTCCGCCACCGGCACGGGTACGCTCGCTGTCGGTCGCGTCAGTGCGGGTGCGACCAACATCACGGGCACCACAAGCGCCATCACGGGCCGTCAAATCAGTTCAGTGAACACGGTAACGGCGACGACGCTTCAAATCGGCCAGTCGGTCTCCGGCACGGGCATCGCTGTTGGCTCGGTCATCACCGCCATCTCGCTGGGGAATGCGGCCGCCAACTCAATCATCACGCTCAGCGCGAATGTCACGGCAGCAGGCGTCGCGAATAACCTTTCGTTTGGTGCCCTTACCACCTCCGCCAGCCTCTTTGGCACCGGCGCCATCAGCGGACCGACCACCATCAACGCCGGAAGCACCTTGGGTGCTGGTGCATCCACCGGTTTGGGTGGCGAAGGCCTCCTCACCTTCGCCAGCACTCTGGCGCTCTCCGGAACATCAATCACCGCGCTTGACGTCAACGGCACCACCCGCGGAGCCACCGGTTACGATGCGTTCAATGTCGCCGGTGCCCTCACCTACGGCGGTACGTTGAGCCTTTTCTTCAATGCGCCGATCCAAGCGGGCACCTATAACTTCTTCGACAGTCTCACGAGCTCCGGTAATTTCTCCTCGTTCAGCGTCGCTGGCACCAGCGCCTCGCTCCTCACAGATAGTCCGCTCTTCACCACCGATATCGGCTTTACCGCGACGAATGGGCTCTTCGATTTTGCCTTCAACAACGCGCTTGGCGAGCTCTCCATCACCGCAGTCCCCGAGCCATCGGCCTACGCGATCCTGGCTGGTTTTGCCTCGCTCGGCTTCGTGT
>JBBRHC010000063.1:0-13567 GCA_038223295.1 Opitutales bacterium | reverse complement strand
CTTGCGCCACGCCTGCACCCGGGCGACTTGGTCGGGCCCGCGGAAGTAGTCCGCGTTGGCAGGCTTCTTTAGCCAGTTGCGTTGACTGTCCGCCTTACTCGCCTTCCGGCACACCGGCTGCGCGCAATGGCGCTGGCGACCCCGATTACGCGTGTCGGGAAGAAATAACTGGCAACAATGCAGACACTTACACGAACTGATGGGATGCATCGCCCCGCATCCCAGAGCCGGAGCTACCGCATCAAATCATCCCTGTCCGGCACCCCATGTCCAACCCGTCACGGGGAAGAAAAACCACCCACGGAAGAAGATGTTTTCATTGGGAATATTGGAAGAAAACTAACCGAAGAAGAGGTGACTTCCTAACCGCCAGAAACAGACGACTTCCTACCTGCCGCTTACAGTAAACCTTAGCCAGACGCTCGTCTGCCAGCAACCAACGGCAAATCTCCTGTCCATGGCTTTCGCCCAGCACCTCGGAATCGGGCACCACCCAGACTCGCCGATCGCGCCCACCTCCCTCGGGAGCGGGCTCCCCCGTAGTCAGCACTACGATCCCCGCTTCCAGTCGCGTAAGCTCAAACGGTTGGCGCGCCGCCCACCGCCCACCAACCGCCCACAGCGCCACGCCGGCCAACCCGGCAGTCGCAAGTGCCCCGCCATAACCCCGAGGCCCCGCGCGCATAGGTTTTGGCTAATCCGCAGGTTCCCGCGACCTCGGCCGCGAAGATCACCGTCACGGCCAGGCCCCAAGGCGCCCTCCGCCTCCCCTCCTGCGACGTTCAGTCTTGCTCTAGGACGAGCAGGCATCCCCGCCTGCTCGGCTGCCGAACCCAGGGCCGGCACGCCCGTGCCACCCCGACTCTGATACCGTTTCTTCTTACCCCTGGGCCATACCGCGCCGACTCGCGGTCGCCGCCATCGCGGTCGTCCTGGCCTTGGCCCTTCACGCCGTTCCGGCTGCCTCGGCCGCCACCGACACCCGCTCCGAAGGCAACGTCTTCGAGCGCACCATTCCGCTGATCGGCTCCAGCGAGGATGCGTTGACGATTTTCGTGAAACTCCCGCCGGGGCAACTCGCGGCTCCGATGTGGCGGGCGTGTTCGCGTTCTGCACCTGGGAAAGTGACGCCGCCTTCATCGGCGACGTGCCCAACGAACGCGACACCGCCCGGGCGGGGGCTGGCGTGGGCAAGCGCATCCTGCGCTACGCCGCGCGGCACAACCTGGCCGTCGTCAGTTGGACTACGTTTGGCTCCGACAAGGCGGGTTTCGACAAGACCCGTAGTTTCGATGAGTTGAGCAACTTGGAAGCGTCGAAGTTTGGCCGGGTCTTTGACCGCGTGTCCCGCACTGGGCGCCGGGGGTGGAGGATCTGATCCGCGACTACAAACTGCCCGCGAACCAGTGGTTGCTCTACGGCATGTCCCGCGGAGGCCAGTGGGCCCACCGCATCGCCCTGCGCCAGCCCCAGTTTTTCGCGGCGGTCCACATCCACATCAACAGCTCGTATGACGAACCGACCCCCGAAGCCACGGGCTTGGAATGGCTGGTGAGCACGGGCGAGCTGGAGGCGGGTTATCCGGCCGCGAAACGGTTCTACGCCGCTGCTCTGGCGCAAAACTACCGCATGATCCTCCATGGCGAGCCCAAGCTCGGCCACGAAAACCACCCCAACATCGACCGTCTCAGCGACGCGTTTTTCGATCAAATGATCGAGAGACTGAAAGCCACCGCCCCCGGCCGCCCGACCTCGCCGCAGGAACGGTTTGTCGGCAACTACTTCATCCACGAATACGTGCCGCGGGAAAATGGCGCGCGTGTGCCGGAGCTGTATCGGGTCGTCCTGCCGGGCCGCGCCGTTGCAGACGCCTGGGGCTTGGAAGCGGAAGAAGGGCCATGAATCGCGTCTGGATGGCCCTGCTGCTCGTCGCGACCGGGGTTTGGCCGGTGGCGGCCGCGACGTGGGAGGTCGCGGTCCCCGCCAAATTAAGCGACAACTTTGTCACCGCCGAGTTTCGCCTCTGGATCGACAATGCCCACCCCGCCACCCGCCCGCTCCGCGCCCTGCTGGTGCTCGCTCCGGGCTGGAATGGCGACGGCCGGGGCCTGGTCGATGATGCGACGTGGCGGGCCTTCGCCCGCGAACTGGGACTGGGTATCGTCGGCGTGCGTTTACACAGCGAGGAAGTGGAAGCCCCCGTCTCCTGCCACGTCGTCGAGCAGGGTGGCGGCGCGGCCTGGAAGCGCGCCGTCGTACGGCTGGCGTGGGAAAGTCGCCGCCCCGAGATCACAAAAGTGCCCTGGTTGCTTTGGGGCCACTCCGCCGGCGGACAATTCGGCTACGGGCTCGCCTTTGTTTACCCGGAAAGCGTCGCGGCGTTTGTCGCGGTAAAAGTCGGGATCTACGAAACGAAGTTCGATCCGCGCGCGCGCGGCGTTCCCGGGTTGTTCGTGATCGGCGGGAACGACGAGTTCTGGCGAGGCTCCCGCGTGACCGAGCTTTTCGAGCGGGAACGCCGCCACGGCGCGGCCTGGGCGGTCGCCTGGGAAACGGGGGCCGGCCACGAGATCGGCCGCAACACCGAGCTGGCGCGAGCCCACCTCCGCGAAGCGGCCGGACTCCGGCTGAGCGCATCGCCCGGCGCTGGTATGCGACGGCTCCGCGTGGGTGACGGCCGGGTCGGCGATCGGGCGCGGCATGAGGAGGCCAAGGAGCGGCCCGCCATGGCGGAGGCGCGCATCCGCACCGTCTGGCTACCCGGCCGGGAGACGGCCGCGCAGTGGCGCCGGCTCGGAAGCGGGGCCGACACCGGCGCGGATTAAGGAGCCTTCGTGTCGGAAACGGGTCGCGGCCGGCCGCGGCGGCGCCCTTTGGTCATCGATGTCCGCGAAACTACACGCGGCCGGAAAATGCAGTGAACTAAGATGCGCAACATCGTAGCCGGCCCTCCGCTTCGTCAGTCCTTGGAGCGGCAGGAAAAAATTGCTCCGGAAACCTCCGGTGGACGCCGTGCCCGCGCCGCGCTATCTTGACAGCCTCGATGCGCCACTCCCACGCCACCCTGTATGCCCGGCTGCTCGCCCGCGACCCGACCGACGACGGCCGTTTTTTCACCGGCGTGCTCACCACCGGCATTTACTGCCTGCCCTCCTGCCACGCACGAAAACCGCTGGCGGAGAACGTGCGCTTTTTCCCCACCTGCGAAGCCGCCCGCGCCGCCGGTCTGCGCGCCTGCAAAAAGTGCCAACCCGAAGACTACGCGCGCGGCGCCGACCCCGTGCTCGAAACCATCGAGACCGTCGTCGCCGAGCTGCGCGCCGACCCCGCGCGATTCCCCGATGCCGCCGCGCTCGTGCGGCGCAGCGGCTACGGCTCCACCCGCGCCTTCGAGCTCTTCCGCCAGCATTTCCACGCCACCCCGGCCGAGCTCATCGCCTCCGCCCGCCTCGCGACGGCGAGGGAAAAACTGCTCGCGACCGACGCGCCCCTCGCCGAGGTCGCCTTCGCCTCCGGCTACGAATCGCTCAGCGCCTTCCACGACGCGTTCCGTATCCGCACCGGCCTTACGCCGTCGGCCGTGCGCGCGCTGCCGCGCGCCGCCGCCTTCACCCTCGCCCTGCCCCCCGGCTACGCGCTCGAGCGTTTCCTCGCCAGCGTGGGCCGCGATCCGCTCTCGCTTTCCGAACAGCTCGACGGACCGGTTTTCCGCGCCGCCACCCGCCTGGCCGGCGAGCCCGTGCTGCTCCGCCTGGATTTCTCCGCGCCCGAGGCCGTCACGGTCACCCTGCCGGCCAGCCACGCCGCCTCTCTTCGTCCCCTCGCCGCCGCGCGCGTCGCCGCCCTCCTCGGCCTCGCGCAGGACGCGACCGGTTTTGCCCGTCTCGCCCATAAACTCGATCTCGCCCGCCTCGTGGCCGGTCGCGAAAACCTGCGCCTCGTGCAGTGCCTCGATCCGTGGGACGCCCTCGTCTGGGCCATTCTCGGCCAGCAAATAAACCTGCCCTTCGCCTTCCGCCTGCGCCGCGCGCTCACCGAGGTCGCCGGCACGCCGGTGGGCGAGGGGCTCTCCGTCCTGCCCTCGCCCGCCAGGGTCGCCGCCCTGCCGCCCGAGGCGCTGCTGGCGCGCCAGTTTTCGCGCCAAAAGATCGACTACCTCCTCTCCGTCGCGCGCCTGGTCGCGGACGGAGCGCTAGATCTGGCGGGGCTCACCGCCGGCTCCGCCACCCGCGCCGAGCGCACGCTGCGCGCCGTCCGCGGCCTCGGCCCGTGGACGGTGAACTACATCATGATGCGCGGCCTCGGCTTCGCCGACTGCACGCCCTACGGCGACACCGGCCTCACCTCCGGTTTGCAAAAACTTCTCGTCCTCGACCACCGCCCCGACGCCGATGCCACCCGCCGCCTCATGCTCCCCTTCGCCCCCCACCGCAGCCTCGCCACCGCCCACCTCTGGCAATTCTCGTCCTCGATCAAAACCGCTCCCGCTCCGACTCCCGCCGACGTCGCGGTCGCTCCCGAACCCGTTTAATCGCCTCCTCCCCTTCCCCCGCCTCACCTCGTCGCCGCATGCCCGCCGCCCTCTACACCAGCTCCCTCGCCACCTCGCTCGGTGAACTCGCCCTCGCGGTCGACGAGGCCGGCGCGCTCGTCGCCGTCGCGTTTGCCGCGCCCGGGGACCTCGCGCTCCGCTGCGGCCCCGACGTCGCGCTCACGCCCGACGCGAGCCGGACATCCACCGCCCGCGCCGAGCTGGCCGCCTACTTCGCGGGCACGCGGCGCGAGTTCACCGTACCCCTCGCCGCGCGCCTCGGCACGCCGCACCAGCGCCGCGTCTGGCAAGCCTTGCTGCGCATCCCCTTTGGCACCACGTGGAGCTACGCGCGCCTCGCGGCCGAGACCGGCGGGGTGGCCCGCGCGGTCGGCGCGGCCAACGGCGCCAATCCCCTCTGCATCGTCGTGCCATGCCACCGCGTCATCGGCGCCGACGGCTCGCTCACCGGCTACGCGGGCGGCCTGGAGCGCAAACGCGCCCTCCTCCTGCTCGAGGGCGCACTGCTCACCTGAGCCTCGTTAAATCCGCAATTCCTCGAGTAGGGCACGACCTCGGGCGCGCCGGTTTGAGCGCGCCGGCTTGGCCTACTCGACCTTTAGATCGGTGAGAAAAATCCGCGGCCCGGCGAAGGCAAAATCAGTCGCGAACACCATGTCGCCGACTTCGGTCTGACCCTGACGCAGCGCGGTGCGCTTTTTGCCGTCCGCATTGATGTGGTCAAAACCCGCCAGGCGACGGGTATCCGGCTCGATGTAGATCACGTAACGATCCTTCGGCGTCAGGCCGACCTCGCCAAACGTGAGCTGCAAGGCCTCGTGCGGCTTGCCCGCGAACTCGACTGTGCCGAGGGCGGAGCGGTTGACGCCGGGGTCCAGCACCTTGAGCGGCATGAGCAACCAATACGCGTCGTTCACCCAGCGCGCGTAGGCTGCTTTTTCCGGACCCTCGGCCGGCGCGCCGCCGCGCACATCCACCGTGGTCGCCACTCCGTTCACCGTCACCGTGTCGAGGCCGGCCGCCACGTCCCAGACGTGCCGGGCCTGCATTTTACTCTCCCCGCCGACCTCGACGTTGAAGGTGAACTCCACCCGTTTCACCCGCTTCCATGCCTCCGCGCCCGACGCGACCGCCAACTCGCGCCCCAGCGTGTCTCCCGCCTCATCCGCCCGGGTGTCCACTCCACCCGCGCCCAAAACCACGCTCAAAAACAGCGCGGCGCGAATTCGGAACAGGGCACGGCAGAGAAGAGTTTTCATTTTTTTTGGAGCCAAAAATTCACACCTCACTGCCCGGCGCAATGGGCGACGCTCACTTTTACTCTTCTTCCGCGCCGCCGTTTGCGTTCAGGCTGCCGACTTTTACCCGCGTGATCTCCCCGGAAACCCATCTCGCCTACGCCGCCGGCTACCTCGCGCTCAATCTCCTCGCCGAGGCCCGCGCCGAAATTTCCGCCCTGCCCCCCGAGGTCCTCGCCCTGCCCGCCGCGCTGCTCCTGCGCGTCGAGCTCGCCATGACCGATTCCCGCTGGGACGAGGTCATCGCGCTCGCGCCCGAGCTCGTCGGACACGACGCCACCGAGGAGCGCCCCTGGATCGCCTGGGCCTACGCGCTGCGCGAGCTGCAACGCATCAGCGAAGCCCAGGAAACCCTGATGGCGGGTGCGCGCCTGATCGACAAACCCAGCGTGCTGGTGGATTATAACCTAGCCTGCTACGCCTGTCTGCTCGGCGAACTCGACGACGCCCGCCGCCTGCTCGTCGGCGTCTACATGCGAGATAAAAGCTGGAGAGAAGCCGCGCGTACCGACCCCGATCTCGCCGCGCTCCACGCCACGAAAAAGTGATCGTCCGGCGCGGCGAACGCACGCACGACGCGAGGTGGCCCGCATTCGTCTCCACCCGAACTCCCCTCATTCCAGGCGGACTCCGCCGCTGCAACCGACGATCATTGTCCCCCTATCAAACCGGCGCGGTGACAACCGAACCTTTGGCCGGGCGGCGACGGCCTCGCGACCAGGCGTGAAAACCACCGGCGAGCGCGAGGGCGGCCAGCCCGTAGGTGGAAGGCTCGGGCACCACGGAGAAGGCGATGCCGTTGATGGCGGCGAGATCGATGCCGCCGGTGCCGGTCACGCCCGTCGTATTGGTGGGATAGTAGGTCGCATTTCTCCAATCCACCAGATTGGCCGAGTTGTTGTTGTCCGTGACATCGAAGCCGAAGATGGAATAGCCGAAGATCGTGGTCCCGGGGGCGACGCCGAAAGCGGCGAGGTTGAACACCAAGCCGGAAAGGCCTTGGGTGCCGCTCTCGGAGGGGGTGTTGCCGGTGGTGATATTGTCGCCAGCGGTGTATCGGAATAGCGTGTACCCGAATTCCGGAGGGGTCTGGGGAGTGTCAAAATTGGTCGCACCCCAGCCCCCGGGCTGGGCGACGAGGGTGCTGTAGGCGGTGGGAGTATTACTGATCTGGGTGTCGGGGTCGCCCGCGCCATCCACGCCGGTGATGAGGGCGACCCTGAAGCCGTCGTGCACATTCACCGCGCCGCGCTCGAACACCGCGACAGCGAAGGTGGAGAGCGCGGTGATGCCGCCGTTCCACATAAAGTCGAGCCGCTCGATGTTACCCTCGGCCAAAGCGTTGCCGTTGGCAAAGGTGTTATCCGAACCGCGGCTCACATTGTTGCCCAAAAGCAGGTCCGCATAAGTATTGGAATACGTGCCGAGGAAAGGTGCGCCGGTGCCGGTCGCGCCGCGATACCACACGGAAGACTGGTTGGCGTTCACCGCGTTACGCCGCGTGAAGGCGGACTCGGCCACACGGCCGGTCTGGTAGGGCACCCCCCCGGCGGTGAACTGATTAAGCTGGATCGTGGTGTTTTGAAACGTGAACCCATTGTGAGCGCTGTCAGCGACGTCGGAGGTGGAGAAAATCGGATTTGTGATAAGCGCCTGCGCAAACAAGGCAGGGCCAGCGAGGGTGGCGGCCAGTGCTGCGAGAGCCGAACTACGACGAAAAGAGTGTAAACGCATA
This sequence comes from Opitutales bacterium, assembly GCA_038223295.1. Classification (GTDB taxonomy): domain Bacteria; phylum Verrucomicrobiota; class Verrucomicrobiia; order Opitutales; family Opitutaceae; genus IMCC26134_A. The sequence continues at coordinate 5,982 of JBBRHC010000063.1, read as the reverse complement.
AAAGTGTTAGTTTCTCGGCAAAGCCTCAGAATTTTACCAGTCCTTTTAAAATAAGTAATTCTGCGTAATGGCTATTCCCCGGCCATCATGGTGTTGCGCCGCTCGCCGACGGGGGCTTTCCGTGACCCTCGCAATGCAAAGACTGCACCGATATTACAAAATTTTTCGCGAATGGTGGTCCGAGCAACCGGTGCACGCGCGCGACGCGATGCTGCTTTTGACCGCGCTAGCCGTGCTCGGCGCCGGGGCCCGCGTCGGCTGGCATTTCGCGCGCGAGCCCTACCGCTCCTGGCAAAAGGACCGCGCGCTGGGCGAGGCGCGCGAACGCGTGGCCACGGGGGATTTTCGGGGCGCGCTGCTCGCCTTCCGCCGCGCCACCGAGCTAAGCCCCGGCGACATCGAGACCTGGCGCGAGGTCGCCGAATACCTCGCCCGCAACGGCTCGGGCGATCTGGTGGCGCGGCAGAACCTGGTGCGCCTCGCGCCCGAGGACACCGCCCTGCGCATCGCGCTGGTCACCGACGCGCTAAACCTGGGCGACACCCTGGAGGCGCGCGCCCACCTCGACGAGCTGGAGCGCCGCGCGAGCGACGAAGTGGCTTTTCACCGCCTGGCCACCGCCCTCGCCCTCATGCTCGGACGCAAGGCCGACCTAGAACGGCACTTGCAGGCGATCCTGCAGGCCGCGCCGGGCGACGACGCCGCGCGCTTCAACCTCGCCGCCCTTCACCTCTGGGGCCTCGACGAGGCCGCGGCCGTCACCGGCCGCGCCGAGCTGGCCGCCCTGCTCGCCCGCCCCGTCTGGCGCGTGCGTGCGGCGCTCGAGCTGCTAAAAGCGGCGGCCGCCACCCGCGATCCCGCCGAGGCGGACCGGGTGGTGGCGGAAGTGCTGCGCGCGCTCGATCCGGCCGGGGCGGAGGCGGGGCTGGCGAAACGCGAGGTGAACGAGCCGCCCGGCTGGAGGGCCTTGCTCACGACTTTGCAACGCGCGGCCGAGCCCACGCCCAACGAGGTCGCCTCGCTGGCCAACTGGCGCGCCTCGATGGGCGACGCCGAGGTCGCCGGGGCCTGGATCGACTCCCTGCCTCCGGCGGTGGCCACCGACCCGGCCGTGCGCTCCACGCGGGCCGCCCTGCTGGCCGAGACCGCGGACGTGTGGCGCCTCGGCGAGGAACTCGAGCGCGGGGCCTGGGGCCCGGTGCGCCGCGAGCCTTTGACCCTCGCCCTCGCCGCCCGCCTGCAAGGGCGCGGCGGAGCGCGCGTCCGCTCCGACGGCACTTGGGCCGATGCCGTGGCGGCGGCGAACAAGGATCTGGCCAGCCTGCGCGTGCTGGCCCGCCTGGCCGGCCTCTGGCGCGAATCGTCCTGGACGGAAACCGCGCTATGGCCGGTCTTTGAAAACTATCCGCGCGAACGCTGGGCGGCCGAGGCCTTGCGCGCCCAATTGGCGGTGCGCCGCGAAACCGAGACCCTGTGGCGCTTTTACTCTACGTGGGCGAAGCGGGTGACCGACGAGGCCTCGGTCCAGGCGACCTGGTTGACCTTGGGCAGCCTGCTTGACCGGCTCGGGCCCGATGCGGACGCCGCCGCCCAGCGCCTTCGCGACGGGGGTAATGATGATCTGGGCGTGGCCCTCGCGGTCGTGGCGGTGGATTGGCGGCGCGGGCGCGGCGAGGCCGCCCAGGCCGGGCTGGCCGCGCTATCGGCGGATCAAGCGGAGCAGCCCCGCGCGCGTTTCTGGCGGGCGGTCGTGGCGGTGCAGGCCGGCGACTGGACGGCCGAGGAGACCCTGGCCGGCATCGATCCATCGGGCTGGCTCGAGGCGGAAACCCGGCTTTACACCGCGACTCGCGCGCGCATCCGCGAAGCGCGCCGCGCCGAGGCCGCCAGCGCCCGGCTCGCCGCCCGGGCCGCCGAGGCGGCCAAAACCGAGGCGGAGGCGAAACCCGTAACGGAGCCGGAAGCCGAGGCTGAGCCGGAAACCCCGGCGTCCGACGCCGTCGCCACGCCATGAACGCGCGGGTGGCCTGGGCCCTGCTGGCGCTGGGCCTGTGGGGCCCGGTCTGGGCGCGCCTCGCCGAGTGGTGGAGCTCGGACCCGGCGCATTCGCACGGGTGGCTGGTGCCGGTCTTTGCGCTCTGGCTGGGCTGGGCCCGCTGGGCCGACGCCCCCGCCCCGGCGCCTCCGGGCGGCGGATCTCGCGGGGTGGCCGGGCTGGTGGCGGGCCTGGCGGCGGGCGGGTTTTTCTTCGCCTGGGTGGCGGGGCTGCTGCTGCTCACGCCAAACGCGTTTTGGCCCACCGCCCAATGGGTGGCGGGGCTGGGCGCGGCGGGCGTCTGGCTGGCGGTGGCGGCGCGGGCGGGCGGGGCTCGCTGGGCGGGGCATTTCGCGGGCGCGGCCTTGTTTCCCCTGTGCGCCCTGGCCTGGCCCACGGCGGTGGAAAAACCTTTGTTGGAACATCTCGGCCCCTGGATCGCGAGCGGGGCGACCGAGCTGGTCAATGCCGGCGGGCGGCTGGCGCTGGCCCAGGGCGCGGTGATCGAGGTCACGAACGGCTGGGTGGGGGTGGACGATGCGTGCGTGGGGCTGCGCTCGCTCGACGCGGCGGTGCTCATGGCGTTTTTCATGGGTGAGCAGCGGCGCTTCTCCTGGCGGCGGCGACTGCTGCTGGGCGGCGCGGCCCTGGCGCTCGCGGTGGCGGGCAATTTTGTGCGCGCCACGGCGCTGGTCTGGGTGGCGGCGGGCGAGGGGGCCGCCGCGGTGGCGGGCTGGCACGACGGGGCCGGCCTGACGGTGATGTTGACCACCTTGCTCGGCGTTTGCGCGACCGCGAGCTGGCTGGAGCGGGGATCGCACGCGGGCGACGACGCGCGTCCAGGGGCGGAAACCCCTTCCCCGCCCCGCGTGGCGGCGCGGCCGGCCTGGCTCGGGCTGGGCGTCGCGGGGCTGGGCTGGGTCGCGGTCACCTCCTGGTATGGCTGGCCGGCTGGCGGCGCGAGCACGGTGGGCTGGAGCCTCGCCTCGCCCGCGCCGGGCGACTGGAAAGCCGCCCCCGCCCCGGCGGGCGTGACGACCATATTGCGGGCGAGTCGCTGGCAAGGTTTGGCCGGTAGCGGCGAAGGTTGGCAAAGCCTGGCCTACCTCATCGCCTGGGAGGGCGACCGAGCGGCGGGAGAGGGCGCTTTTATCCACGGTCCGGAGATCTGCCTGCCCGCCATCGGCATGACGCGCGGCCAGGAAATCGGCGTGGTCGAGGTGGTGGTGGCGGGCCGCCGCCTGCCACTCACCGGGGCGCGCTACACCGGCGCGGGCGGCGCGCTCCAATACGTGTGGTTCGCGCGCTGGGACGAGGCGCTGGGCCGGGCGGTGGGCCGCGGACCCAATCTCGCCTCGCCGACCGCCACGCGCCTGGAGGGGGTGCGCCTGCGCCGCCGGGGCGCGACCATCGCGCAAGTGGGCCTCATCCTCGCCGGCCCGGCCGACGACGACGCGGCGCGGGCGTGGGCCGCGCGCTGGGCGCCTATCATGCTGACGCGGACCGAGTAGGCCCCGCGCCCGAGATTCCAGCCCGCGGTCAACATGAGCCGCCCTCATCATTAGTCGTAAAACTACTCGCGAATAAAATTCATCGGCATCCCGCCATCGGCGTGGCGCGTGCTGCTTGGAGGCCTTCCCCATGCCCGCCCTCGACGCGTCTCTGCTCGCCCTCCGCGCCCACACCGGTCCCATGACCGCAGAGCTCGCGCGCCTGCCCGCCACCCACGCCCTCGCCGCCCACCCCTCCGGTCCGCTCCCGCAGCTCCCCGCCCGCCTCGCGCCCGTCGCCACCACCACCAGCGTGTGCGGGTTTTGCGCCACCGGCTGCTCCCTCCAGATCCACCTCGATGCCGAAGGCCAGGCGATCAACCTCTCCGCCGACCCCGCCTACCCCGTCAACCTCGGCATGGCCTGCCCCAAGGGCTGGGAGGCCCTCGCCCCGCTCGCCGCCCCCGACCGCGCCACCGTCCCCCTGCTCCGCGCCACGCCCGGCGCCCCGCTCCAGCCCACCGATTGGCCGACCGCCGCCACCACCTTCGCCACCCGGTTCAAGGCCATCCAGGCGGCCCATGGCCCGCACAGCGTCGCCTGCCTCTCCACCGGCCAGATCCCCACCGAGGAGATGTCCTTCCTCGGAGCCTTCTTCAAATTCGGCATGGGCGCGCTCCACCTCGACAGCAACACCCGCCAGTGCATGGCCACCGCCCACGTCGCCTACAAACAAAGCTTCGGCTTCGACGCCCCGCCCTACACCTACGCCGACTTCGAGCATTCCGACTGCCTCGTCTTCGTCGGGTCGAATCCCGCCATCGCCCACCCCATCATGTGGCAACGCGTGATGATGAACAAAAACGCCCCGCGCATCATCGTCCTCGACCCCCGCCGCACCGAGACCGCCGCCCTCGCCACCGACCACGTTCAACTCCGCCCCAAGTCCGACCTCCGCCTCCTCTACGCCCTCGCCCGCGTCCTCGTCACCGAAAACCGGATACACCGCGCCTACCTCGACGCCCACACCACCGGCTACGAGGCCTTCGCCGTCTTCCTCGCCGGCTACTCCCCCGAAAGCGCCGCCGCCGAATGCGGCATCCCCGCCGACGAGATTCGCCGCCTCGCCCGTCTCATCGCCGACGCCAGGGCCGCCTCCTTCTGGTGGACCATGGGCGTCAACCAGGGCCACGAATCCACCCGCACCGCCCAGGCCCTCATCAACCTCGCCCTCATGACGGGCAACATCGGCCGCCCCGGCACCGGCGCCAACTCCATCACCGGCCAGTGCAACGCCATGGGCTCCCGTCTCTTCGCCAACGCCACCTCCCTCCTCGGCGGCCGCGATTTCAAAAACCCCGCCCACCGCGCCCACGTCGCCGGCCTCCTGCAAATCCCCGCCGGGCGCATCCCCGCCACCCCCTCCTGGGCCTACGACCAGATCATCGACGGCATCGAAAGCGGCGCCATCAAGGGCCTCTGGGTCGTCGCCACCAACACCGCCCACAGTTGGATAAACTCCGCCCAGTTCGCCCGCATCCGCGCGAAGTTGGACTTCCTCGTCGTGCAGGACATGTATCCGACCACGGATACGGCCCGCCTCGCCGACCTCGTCCTCCCCGCCGCAGGCTGGGGCGAGAAAGAAGGCTCCTTCATCAACAGCGAACGCCGTCTCGGCCGCATCACCAAGGTCTCCCGCGCGCCCGGCCAGGCCCTCGCCGACTTCGATATTTTCCGCCTCCTGGCCCGCGCCTGGGGCTGCGCCGAACACTTCGCCCAGTGGACGAGTCCCGCCGCCGCCTTCCAGCTCCTCAAAAAACTCTCCGCCGGCCAACCCTGCGACATCACCGGCATCCGCGACCACGCCCATCTCGCCGCCGCCGGCGGCATCCAATGGCCCTATCCGGCGTCCGCGACCCCGGAGACTCCAAATCTCGAATTTCCGATCTCAGATCCCGCCCAAGAGCGCCGTCTCTTCGCCGACGGCCGCTTCTTCACGCCCGACCAGCGCGCGGTCTTCCATTTCGACGCCCCGCGCCCGATGCCCGAGCCGCCCTGCGCCGACTACCCCTTCCTGCTCAACACCGGTCGCGGCAGTTCCGCCCAGTGGCACACCGGCACCCGCACCGACAAAAGCGACGTCCTCCGCAAGCTCGCCCCGCGCAGCCTCATCGTCGAGCTCCACCCCGCCGACGCCGCCCGCCTCGCCATCGCCGACGCCTCGCCCGTACTCGTTCGTTCCCGCCGCGGCGAAGCCCGCGCCATCGCCGTCATTACCGCCACCACCCAACCCGGGGTCGTCTTCATGCCCATGCATTTCGAGGCCGTTAACCGCCTCACCTTCCCCGCCTTCGACCCCCACAGCCGCCAACCCTCCTACAAAGCCTGCGCCGTCTCCCTGTCCCCCGCCTGACCCACCACGCTCGCGCCGGGCCGGGCCGCCGCCCCCCCCGCCCC
>JBBRHC010000062.1:0-13737 GCA_038223295.1 Opitutales bacterium | reverse complement strand
TGGTGAAGGAGCTGATCTTCGGGTTGAACCGCGAAAAGGGGACGACGCTGGTGCTGGTGACGCACGACGGGGAGCTGGCGAAACGCTGCGGGCGGGTGCTGCGGCTCAGGGGCGGCGAAGTGGAAAACGGCAGCGGCAACTGAGTTTTTTAACCACGAAAAACACGAAAGACACGAAAACGGAGAAATGCATGAATGAGATTATCTATCGGGAGGAGTCGTATCGGATTCAGCGGGCCTGCTTTGAAGTTTATAAAGAGAAGGGGCCCGTATACGTGGAGCCGGTTTATCAGGGGTGTTTGGAATTGGAGTTGGGATTTCAGGGGGTGACGTTTGATCCGCAGCGTCGGCTGGCGTTGAGCTATAAGGGGCAGCCTTTGATGCAGAGTTATGTTCCGGACCTGGTGTGTTTCGATAAGATCATCGTCGAATTGAAGGCGGTGCGGAAGTTAACCGACGAGCATCGGGCACAGGTGTATAATTATCTCCAGGCGACCGGCTTTAGGTTGGGGTTCCTGGTGAACCTCGGCCACTATCCAAAGGCGGAAATCGAGCGGATAGTGTTTTGAATCCCTTTCGTGTCGTTCGTGTTTTTTCGTGGTTAAATATTCCGATGATTTTTCTTCTTAAACTGGCTTGGCGGGATGCCCGGGCTTCGGCGGGGCGGCTGGCGTTGACGGCGCTGGCGGTGGTGGCGGGGGTGGCGGCGCTGGCGGCGACCGGATCGCTGGGGCGGAATATTCGCGCGGCGATCGACAACCAGGCGCGGGCGCTGCTCGGGGCGGACCTCGTGGTGGAGTCGCGCAGCGCGCCGGACGCGGAGGTGGAGGCGTATCTGGCGCGGCTGGGGGGCGAACAGGCGCACGAGGTCGCGTTCGCCTCGATGCTGGCGGTGCCGGACGCGGCGGGCGGGGTGACGGCGTCGCGCCTGGTGACGGTGCGGGCGGCGGACGCGGCGTATCCGTTTTATGGTGATGTGGTGTCCGCGCCGGCGGACGCCAAGGCGGGGCTGGCGGGCGGGGACGCGGTGCTGGTGGAGGACACGCTGATGCGACAATTCGGCCTCGCGCCGGGGGACACGGTGCGGTTGGGGCGGAAGGATTTTCGCGTGGCGGGGGCGCTGCAAAAGCTGCCGGGAGAATCGGCGGCGGTGGCGCTGCTTTCGCCGCGGGTGCTGGTCGACCGCGCGGGTCTGGACGGGACCGGTCTGATCGGGCCGGGGTCGCTGGTGCGCTATCGCACGCATTTCAAGTTCCCCGAGGGGACCAATGTGGAGGCTCTGGCGGTGCGGGAGCGCGAACGGATGCGCGCGCTGCGGCTCAACGAGGACACGGTGGGCGAGCGGAAGCGCGAGCTGGGGCGGGCGATGGAGAACGTGAACGCGTTTCTCAGCCTGACCGGGCTGGTGGCGCTGCTGCTGGGGGCGATCGGGGTGGCGGCGGCGATGCACGCGATGGTGCGGCGCAAGCTGGCGACGGTGGCGGTGCTGCGCTGCCTGGGCGCGGGGGCGGGGCTGGGGCTCGGGGTGTTTTTGGCGCAGGGCTTTGCGGTGGGCGTGGCGGGCAGCGCGGCGGGCGCGTTGGCGGGGGCGGGGGTGCAGGCGGCGCTGGCGACGCTGGTGCAGGACTTTTTGCCGGTGGAGGCGGGGGAGTTTGGCGTGCGGTGGGGCGAGGTGGCGCGGGCGTGCGGGATCGGGGTGGCGTTGACCACGCTGTGCACGCTGGTGCCGTTGCTGGCGGTGCGGCGGGTGTCGCCGCTGGCGGTGCTGCGCGCGGTGGAGCCGGAGACGGGTCGCCGCGACGGCCTGCGCTGGGCGGCGGGCGGGGTGCTGGTCGCGTCGGTGCTCGGGCTGACGGTGTGGCTGGCGGGCGGGTGGCGCAACGGCATGGGGTTTGCCGGCGGGCTGGCGGTGGCGGGCGGCGCGCTGGCCTTGGTCGCGAAGGGCGCGATGGCGGCGGCGCGGAAGGCGGCCGCCGGGCGGACGGTGCGGGCGCTGCCTTTCGCGATGCGGCAGGGGCTGGCGAATCTTTATCGGCCCGGGAACCGCACGGCGCGGCTGGTGGTGGCGCTGGGGCTGGGGGCGTTTTTGTTGCTCACGCTGGCGTTTTCGCGGTCGGCGCTGCTGGGGCAGATCCGGTTCGCGGGCTCGGAGGGGAGGCCGAACCTGTTGTTCTTCGATGTGCAGGACGACCAGGTGGAGGGCTTGAAGGCGAAGCTGGCGGAGCTGGGGGCTCCGGCGGGGGCGGAGGCGCCGATCGTGACGATGCGGCTGGCGAAGCTGAAGGGGCGCGCGGTGGAGGACATATTAAAAGACCGCGGCGCGGGCGTGCCGGGCTGGACGCTGCGGCGGGAATACCGCTCGAGCTACCGTAGTGAGCCGACGGATACGGAAAAGGTGGTCGCGGGCCGGTGGGTGGGAAGGTGGGGGAATGGCGCGGAGCCGGGGCCGGACGACGTGGTGCCGATATCGGTGGAGCAGGGGCTGGCGAACGACTTGAAACTCGGGCTGGGGGACGAGGTGGAGTGGGACGTGCAGGGCGTGCCGGTGCGCACGCGGGTGGAGAGTCTGCGCGAGGTGGAGTGGCGGCGCATGTCGCCGAATTTCTTCGTGTTGTTCCCGACGGGAGTGCTGGAGGGGGCGCCTAAGTTTCACGTGTTGGCGGCGCGGGCGGAGGACAAGGCGGTGAACGCGCGGGTGCAGCGCGAGGTGGTGACGGCGTTCGGGAACGTGTCGGTGCTGGATCTGGGTTTGGTGATCGAGTCGCTGGACGCGGTGTTCGCGAAGGCGGAGCTGGCGGTGCGGTTCATCGCGCTTTTCACGCTGGCCACGGGGGTGGTGGTGCTGGCGGGGACGCTGGCGGCGGGGCGCGATCAGCGGGTGCGGGAGGCGGTGCTGCTGCGCACGCTTGGGGCGAGCGCCGGGCAGGTGCGGGTGGTCTTGCTGACGGAGTTGGTTGCGCTGGGCGCGCTGGCGGGCGGGGCGGGGGCGGTGCTGGCGCTGGGGGGCGGGGCGGCGGTGGCGGTGTGGGTGTTTGCGGCTGCGCCGGTGTTGCCGTGGGGGGCGCTTGCGTGGACGGCGGCGGGGGTGGTGAGCCTGACGGTGGTGACGGGGCTGGCGACGCAGCGTGGAGTGGCGAACCGCCCGCCGCTGGAGGTGTTGCGGGCGGAGGGGTGAATTCGGGGATCGGGGACGGGCTGGCGGCGATGGCGGCTGCTGGCGGGGTGGCCGGGGCTGGCGCGCATGAGGTCGCGCGTGAGTTCGCGCTTGCTGCGGAATTTAAGCCACCACCAAGGCTGGGCTGGGTGCGGGTAGCGCCCGGGCCGGCCGGATGTTTGGCTCGCATATATCCACCGTCCGGTAAGGTTGCGCACACGAAGAGCCCGCCGCGTCCGACCCGCGGCCTCCGTGATCTGTCTGCCCGTGTGCATCATCCTTGTCGTCGGCGTGCCGCTCTCCTTTTGGACCGCGCACCCGACTGTTGAAATGTTCCATCAGCAGGCGCGGGACCGTTTCGACCGGCTCGTCGAACGTCTGTGCCGCGAAGTCGGGCGCCGTGCCAGCCTCCCCGTCGATGGCCTCATGGGTGGGCGGGGGTTTATTCCGCCAGCAAATCTGTCGAGCGGCTGGAGTTCCGCGCCTACGTCGAGTCCCGCGATCTCGTCCGCGAATTCCCCGGCGTGCTGGGCTTCGGCTTTATCCAACGCGTGCCCGCCCCGAACTCGATGCCTTCATCGCCGCCTAGCGCGCCGACGATGCGCCCGATTTCAACGTGCTCACCTCCGGCGACGCGCCCGATCTCTACATCGCGAAGTCCCTCGACCCCTCTTGATAAGCCGCGCCGCCTGGGGCTTCGACTCCGGCAGCGACCCGGTCCGCCGCGAGGCGACCCTTCGCGCCATCCACACCGGCAAACCCGCGATCTCCGGCCTCCTCGTCCTGCTTCAGTTCGAGATAAAACGCCCCGGATTCATCTACGCGATTCCCGTTTACCTCCACGGGGCCACTCCCGACACACCTGAAGATCGTGAGATGGCACTCTGGGGTCTGGTTGGCGTCCCCATGATCATTGATCGGGTCTTCACCGGCCTGCTCGATTTCAGCGAAAATTTCGTGCACGCGGAGGTTTACGACGGTCCGATCCTCACCCGTGACAAACTGCTCCTCGACGCCGACAACACGCTCGTCGGCGCCATCGACGTCGCCCAGCCCGCCCCGTTCGGCGGACGGCTCTTTCATCGCACGATCCCGGTCACCGTCGGAGGTCGCGCCTGGCACCTCGTCGTTACCACCACGCCCAAATTCGAGGCCACCATCGCGCGTCGCACGCCATGGTTGGTTTTTGGCGGCGGACTGGTCGTCACCCTGCTGGTGGCCGGCGTGGTGCTTACGCTCGCCCGGAGCCGCGGCCGCGCCATCACGCTCGCCGGCGAGATGACCGCCGGCCTACGCACCACCGAGAAGGAGGCCCGCAATCTCGCCATGGTGGCCGCCCACACGAGCAACGCCGTCCTCATCACCGACCCGCAGGAACGCATCGAATGGACCAACGCCGGCTTCAACCGCATCACCGGCTACACCCTCGACGAAGTCTGCGGCCGCCGACCCGGCGACTTCCTCAAGGTCGCACTCACCGAGCCCGCCACGACCAAAATCATGCGCGACGGCGTAGCCTCCCGCGCCGGTTTCAAAGCTGAGATCCTCAACTACGGCAAACGCGGACGGACCTACTTGCTCCACATCGAGGTCCAGCCCCTCCACGACGAGACCGGTGCCTTCACCGGTTTCATGGCCATCCAAAGCGACATCACCGACCGCAAGACCGCCGAATTCCGCCTCCAAGCCAACGAACAACGCCTCGTCGCCCTCACCACCCACGCCCCCGGCGTCTTCTTCCAATTCGAAGTCGCCCCCGACGGCACCCGCTCCTTCGCCTTCCTCAGTGCGGGCTTTCGCGATCTCTTCGGCTTCGACCCCGCCGAGGTCCTCGCCGACCCCGCGCGCCTCCACGCCTCCGTGGACGACGCCCATCGCCAGCGCGTTGACCTCCAGTTCGAAACCCGTGTCGGCGCCAACTCACCCTGGGGAGACAACTTCCCCATCCACCGCACCGACGGCGCCCTCCGCTGGATCAACGCCCGCTCCACCACCTCCCTCGCCGCCACCGGCACCCGCGTCTGGTTCGGCGTCCTCGCCGACATCACCGAACTTCAGGAAGCCCGCCACGCCGCCGAGGGACTTGACACCCGCCTCGCCGTAACCGCCGAAACCGCCCGCCAGGCCGCCACGCGCGCCGAGCAGGCCAACATCGCCAAGAGCCAGTTCCTCGCGACGATGAGCCACGAGATCCGCACCCCCATGAACTGCGTCATCGGCATGACTTCGCTGCTCATGGACACCCCGCTCACCCGCGAGCAAAAGGAGTTCGCCGAAATCATCCGCGTCAGCGGCGAGAATCTCCTCTCCCTCATAAACGACATCCTCGACTTCTCCAAAATCGAATCCGGCCACATGGATCTCGAGCGCGAGGTCTTCAGCATCCACGAGTGCATCGAAAGCACGCTCGACCTCCTCTCCCCCCGCGCCGCGCAAAAGGGCCTCGACCTCCTCTACGAACTCACCGACGGCGTCCCCGCCGAGGTTCGCGGCGACGTCACCCGCGTCCGCCAGATCCTCGTCAACTTCGCCCGCAACGCGCTCAAATTCACCGAGCGCGGCGAGGTTGAAATCACCGTCCGCGCCAACCGCGAGACCCGCGCGCTCGTCTTCTCCGTGCGCGACACCGGCATCCCGCCCGAGGCGGTCGGCCGACTCTTCCAGTCCTTCACGCAGGTGGATGCATCGACCACCCGCAGATACGGCGGCACCGGCCTCGGCCTCGCCCTCAGCAAACGCCTCCTCGTGGTGGACGACAACGAGACCAACCGCCGCATCCTCTCCACCCTCGCCCGCGAATGGGGCCTCGCCTGCACCGCCGTTTCCACCGGATCCGAAGCCCTCGCGCTGCTCCGCGAGAACCAACGCTTCGACATCGCCATCCTCGATACGCAAATGCCGGAGATGGACGGCTTCATGCTCGCCACCGCCCTGCGCCGCCTGCCCGCCGGCGCCACGCTGCCGCTCGTCTTGCTCTCCTTGATCGGCCACCCCGAAGACTCGCCCGCCCGGCACCTGTTCTCCGCGCTGCTCAACAAACCCGCGAAACCCTCTCAGATTTTGGAAGTCATTTCCCGTCTCCTCGGCGTCACCGGAAAACCCGCCGCCGAAGACACGCTCGCGATTCCCGTCCCCGTCGAACACCACTCGGAACACCTCTTCTCGTCGAGGACAACTCGGTGAACCCAAAAGTCGCCCTCCACATGCGGGAGATCCGCCTGCCCGGTTCTGAGGGAAGGGGGTATCCCCGTCCTTATTCCTATTATCGAACCACTGCGATAACCGGCGGTCCCTGATCTCACTTTCGATCACGCCCGCCCCGTCCCGTGCCGCCCCGCCGGACCGGGCCCAGTCACGTCCGTCGAGGAGAGCGCGTCGAGGGCGAGCGAGACGTTGTGGCCGCTCGGGGCCTGGAAGACGCGAAGGTCGAACTCGCCGATGATCGCGAGCAGGTGGTCAAAGATGTCGGCCTGGATGCCCTCGTAGATCGCCCAGCGGGTGTCGGTGGTGAAAACATAGATCTCCAGCGGCACGCCCTGGCCGGTGGGTTGGAGCTGACGGACGAGGAACGTCATGTCTTTATGGATACGCGGGTCCGCTTTCAGGTAGGCCACGCAGTAGGCGCGGAAAGTGCCGATGTTGGTGAGGGGCGGCCGTTGCCCAGCACTCCGGCGTCGGCGTCGAGCTCCATGTTCCCGGCCGTGATCTCGGCGAGTTTCTCGGCAAGATAGGGCCGGAGCAGGCGGATCCTTTTCCACTCCGCCAGCCGCGCCTCGTCGGCAAAGCCCACCGTGCGCATGTCGATGAAGAGCGAGCGTTTGATCCGCCGCCCGCCGCTCTCAAACATGCCGCTCCAGTTTTTGAACGAGTCCGAGATCAGCGAGTAGGTGGGGATTGTCGTGATGGTCTTGTCCCAGTTGCGCACCTACACGGTGGTCAGCGCGACATCGATCACGTCGCCGTCGGCCCCGTTTTTCGGCATCTCGATCCAGTCGCCGACGCGCACCATCTGGTTGACCGAGATCTGGATGCCAGCGACGAAGCCGAGGATGGCGTCCTTGAAGACGAGGATGATGATGGCCGTGACCGCTCCGAAGCCGGAGAGAAAATACACCGGTGATTTTCCCGTCAGCACCGCGAGGATGAAGACGCCTTGCGGGGCATGTTCGTGAGCAGTTGGGGGCAGTTCGGTGCTTATCATCGGGGGCGGTCAGGTTGTGCGATTCTCGCCCTCCTGACCACCCCATGTCATCTTGGATAGGTTCCCTTGGATCGGTTCAAGAGGCTCTTCCCGCTCGAGCCGCTTATCGTCTTAAGCGCCCTCGGGTCAAAAAGCTCTGTGCTTCCGCCACGCACGTAACCTAAATCGTAACCCCGCTACCTATGTTTGACCTTGCGCCGCGTCAGGGGTGTCTCCGCCTGTGTCGTGCTAGTAATATCGCCTGTCTCTAGCCGCAGAAATACCCACCATGCCCGGCGCTCCTGCTTCTCCCACCGTTCCTTCCGCGTCGCCCCCATGCCCGAGGAGTCCACTTCCCCTCCGCGCGGCTACTTCTAGCAAGCGCAGCTCGACGATCTCTCCGGGGCCGAGAGCGTATTGCGCGCCGCCCAGACCCATGCCGCCACCCCCGCGCCGCGCCAGATCACGGCGGATCACCTCGCCGGCTTCGCGACCGCCCTGGCTCAGGCGCGCGCCAAAAATCACCGACACCGGCCGGGCCGCCGAACAAAACGGCTCCGCCACCCTCAACGCCAGCGGAGCTGAGCGGGCCTTGGTCATCTCCCTCCAAGGCATTCAGTCCGCCGCCAAACAAAAAACACCGCATGCTCGCCGAGGACGACGACCCCGCCACCAATTTTCCCACCCACGTCTACCTCATCGGCAAGCGCCTCAACCCCAACCGCGCGGCCCTCCTGCAAAACGCCGCCACCCTGCTCACCAAAGCCGCGACCGATCAGCTCTCCGGCTACGATGCGCCCGCCATCCAGACCGCAGCCGCCGCCCTGAGTGCCTACCAAACCGCCGAGGGTGGCCAGCAAAGCGCGGACGAGGCCGGTGGCACCGACCGCACCGCGCGCGATGCGATGATCAAAAAAATCAATTCCCGCCGCATGGCCATCCAGCACGCCGCTGACGCCCTGTGGCCCTACACCGCCCCCGCCGCCCGCCCCGTGCGCAAAACCTTCCAGCCCCCCCTCGTCCGCCCCTTCAACGGCTTAGTCGCTGAAACATGCCGGTTAACGTCACCCTAAAAGCTGGCAATAGAATTACACCACGGCCGCATCATCACCAAAGTCCAAACGTACAATCATTTTAACCATGCGATCCATTAGCCGATCTTCCCTCCTGTTAACATTTCTTGCGTGCAATTCTTTTGTTTTATCACCGGCTCGAACGGTGAGTTACGATGCGATCGGTCGATTGATTTGGGCCACCCTACCCGACGGATCTTCCACCACCTACGTTTACGACGATAACGGCAACATCGAGGCGATCGGCACTGTGGCGTCCGGCGCCGATACCGACGGCGACGGCATACCCGATTATTACGAAATTCGCTACACCGGCCAGACAACCGGCCTAAACGCCTTCGCCGATTTAGAATCGGACGGACAGAACAACTTCACCGAATTCGCCTTCGGTCGCGCCCCCCTGACCAGCGACGCGAGTCCCCTCACCGTCGTCGGCCTGACTTCGCTCCCGGGCAACGGCAATTACCTCACCCTCACCTATCTCCGCCCGCGCGGCGCAACCCTGCTTATTAATTACATCCCGCAGGTGAGCCAAGACCTTGTCATCTGGAGCTCCCTGCCTGCCGACGTGGAGGAAACCCTCGTCGTCCCTCAGCCCGACGGCTTGGAGCAAGTCACGGTGCGCGCGCTTGCGTCCACTACTACGCAGACGCGGCTCTTCCTGCGCATCCGATTTCAGAAACGCTAAACGCGCCCGCCGCACTCCCGACCGCCCATGTTGCCGCCCACCTTTCTTCGTCTTTTTTCCCTCATCGGTTTGTTCGCGTTTGGCGAACTCGCCCTCGCCTCCGGCACGGTGGCCTCCTCGCGCGGCTTTCCAACAGACCGCCTCTCCGATCCGCCGGCCTGGTCCATGCCCGCCCACCCCCACACCACGCTGCGCAGCACCGGAACCTTCGCGGCCACGCCATCCGGAAAAATCTCCTCTCTCGTCTCGCGCAACTACCGCACCGCCGCCACTGGTTCCGCCCTCTCTTCGCTTTCCGACTACCCGGTCGAAATCCAAAACATCGTGCGCGCGTGCGGAGCCGACCCGCGCAAGATTTTCGACCTAATTCACAATCACGTTCGTTTTCAACCCTACCAAGGCTTTCGCAAAAGCCCTGAACTCGTCTGGCTGACCCGCAGCGGCAACGACGCCGACCAAGCTCACCTGCTCCAACAATGCCTAGAGGCCGCCGGTTACGAAGCGCACTTCGAATACGGGGTGATATTTCTCCCTTCCGCACAGGCACGCGCTTGGTTTGGAGCCGATAATATTCAGGCGCTTCAAAACATCGCCGGTTCCTCCGGCTACGTGGGCGGCTACGACGACATCAACGATTTCTACGGCATCGAGCAAATCTGGTGCAACGTGGTAATCGGAGGGGACGTGTTTCGACTGCACCCCGCCTATAAAACCTATACCGAGGAGGCGGGCATCGACCTAGCGGCGGCGATGAATTACGACCGCGCCTCCCTCCTCTCCGCCGTCGGCGGCAGCGAGACTACCACTCACGTCCAAGGTTTGTCCGAGCCGTCGGCGCACGCCTACCTCGCGGCCCGCGCGGGTGACTTAGTGGCAACGCTTCGAACGACCCGCCCCAACGCCGAAGTAGATGAAATTATCTCTGGTCGTCGCATCGTCCCTCTATCCCTCGCGGTCGATTTTTCCAACGGCTTCTTTACCCCGGCTGTCTTCGTTGATAACGGCTTCGACAACTTCATCTTTGATGATCCCTACATTCGCTACACAGTCGGCTCTACCACTTACGATTTAGCAGCCTACCTCGTCATCGCAATCGGTGAAATTAATACCCTAGGCACCGGTTTTACCACCGTCCTCGCCGAATACGGCCGCGAAGCCGCCTTCTTCGCCGGCAAGACCATCACCACCGCCTTCGGGCCCGATGGCCGCGCCTCGATCATTGTGGATGGCGAAATCGTCGCCCAGGAAACCACCCTTCCAGGGGCCAATCGCATCGGCGTGGGCTACCTCATCGACCACCCCTTCCGTAATGGGGCCGATACTCTCTACGACGAACTCCGCGTCATGCCTGCCACCCGCGACGGGCTCTATGTATGGACCTTCGATCCCGGAGGTTACGACAGCCCTTACGTGGCTCACCGCCACCAACTACGCATCGAACAATTCCGCCGTGATGGCTTAACCTTTGATTCACCCGAGATCGCCGCCGAGTCATTGCTCCTGCTCGGCCTAGATTGGACTCGGCAGCTCGCCCTCGCCAATCGCCTTTTGGCCTCCCACCAGCGTTACATAAACATACACCACCACACCCTCGCGTTGGTGAAACAGGAGGATGGCTTCGGCGTCGATATCCCCACCACCCAAGTCAACCTCGCTCGCAATGGCGATGCCTCCGCCAGCGCGGCCCTACGGCATGCCCTTATCCTCGTCGGCAGCGCCATGGAGCACGCCGTCATCGAGCAGAACTACCCCGGCATACGCGCCGTTTCCACCGTGCGCTATTTGCGCGAGAATAACCTCGCCGGGGGCAAAACCTACCTCGCCACCGCCGCCAACTACGAAGACATCTACTTCGACGACGATTTTTACGATAACTGGGGTGCCAACTTTACCGAATCCATCTTCCCCAACGCCGTCTTTTCCGGAGATACCCTTGTCATCCCCCAGTCCGGCTTCATCACCCTCGACGACCACACCGGCAACGGCTACCTGAGCTACGACGCAACCTCCACCTCGGCCATCATTAACCCCGGCAACCTGAAGGGCGGTTTCGCCACCACCCCCGGCTTTATTGACGCTGCCCTAGACCCCACCCCCACCGACCCCACCTCCGGCCCGGACTCCCACCGAAATCCCGAATCATTCGATCCCGTGGATCTCCTCACCGGTGCCTTCGTTTACGACCACACCGACCTCATCCTCGACGGCCCCGGCCCGCGCGGCCTCGCCTTCTCTCGCCACTACAGCTCCCACGCCTCCGGCTCCACTGATGCCGTGATGGGCCCAGGCTGGTCTCACGGCTACGAATCGCGCATCGCCGTGCACACCGACACCGCCTCCGGCATGGGCGCGACCACCCCGGTCAGCGCCGCTAGCCTCATCGCCGCGACCTACATCCTCTCCGATCTCGTGGTGATAACCCCCACGGCTAAGACTTGGCTCCTTGCCGCCCTCACCGCCGATTGGGGCGTAGAACAGCTCCGCGACAACACCGCCACCGTCACCCTTGGCCGCCGCACCATGGGCTTTACTCGCCTTGCCGACGGCACCTATGCCTCGCCCGCCGGTATCACCTCAACCCTCGTGCGCGACCCCGCCACCCAGCGCTTCGAAATCCGCGAACGCTTTGGCCGCACCACCCACTTCGACGCCGAAAACCGCCTCCACCAACTCACCGACGCCGACGGCAAGACGCTCACCCTCGCCTACCACGCTTCCGGCCCCGACATCGGCCGCCTCCACACCCTCACCGACGCCTACGCACGCACCCTCACTCTAGCCTACACCGGTGAGCGCCTCTCCTCCATCGCCGACTCCGCCGGCCGCACCGTCGGCTACGCCTACACCGACGGCCTGCTTACCGCCATTACTGACCCCGAAGGCCACTCCAAAACCTTCGCTTATGACGACGCTTCACGCATCCACCGCGTCTATAGCGAGCGCGGAGAACTCATCGTCGAAAATACCTACGACGCTCACGGTCAAATCAGCCAACAAATCGCCGAAGGCGACCCCGCCCAGACTTGGCAATACGCCTTCACCGGCACGCTCAACACCGAGACCAACCCCAACGGCCAGTCCACCGCCTATACCTTCGACCCTAAAGGCCGATTCGTCGCCGTCAGAAACAACGTCGGCGAGACCGACTACGCATTCTACGACGGCCAAGACCACCTCGTCCGCCGCATCGATGCGCGCGGCGAACACACCCGCTTCGTTTATGACGGCCGACATAACCTCCGCTTCACCTATGACGCTCGCAACGGCCCCACCGGCACCACCTACACCACCGAGTTTATTTACGACGCCGACGACCAGCTCCGCTTCATGATCGACCCCGCCGGCAAGCAGGCCGAGCTACGCTACGACGCTGAATTTAGACCTGCCAAAACCATCGATCCTCTCGGCCGCGAGACCACCTACACCTACTACCCCTCCGGTCCGCACGACGGCCTGCTCCACACCATCACCACCCCCGGGGCCACCCTCGGCTCCACCCTCACCTTCACCACCACTTACGATAGTAATGGTTTTGTGGATACCATCACCCGTCCTGATGGTTCCCTAGTCGCGCTCACCCACAACGCGCGCGGCGACCTCACCGCCAGCCAGACCACCACGACTGGTGATCCCAACGTCCATGCCCTCACCTTTCAATACGACCTAAACCGCCGCCTCCTCGGCGCGCGAGACGCGCTCAACTACGGCCCGAGCACGGTTTACGATCCCGTGGGCGACCCCGCCGCTACCCGCGACCGGCACGATAACCTCACTGCCCGGCTCCACTCCCCCATGGGCCGCCTACGCCAAATCACCGGCCCCGATAAACAAACTACCCTCCTCACCTACGATGCCTCCGGCCGCCCCGAAGCCGCCGCCAACCCCCTCGACCAGATCACGACCACCGCCTACGACGACGCTGCCCGCCCCTTCCTCACTACCAACGCCCTCGGCCACGAAGTCATCCGCGCCTACGATCCCCGCGGCGCGCTCACCCTCCTCACCAACGCCCGCGGCCACGCCCACGCCTTTACCTACACCCCCACCGGCCAAACCGAGACCAGCACCACCCCCCTCGGCCGCGAAGCCAGCCTCACCTACGATGATCGCGACCTGCTCGCCAGCAGCCGCGAACCCTCGCTCCAGACCACCACCTACCACTACGCCGACGACGCCCGCCTCGACCACACCATCGACCCCGTTGGCCGCATCGATTACGACTACGACGCCCAAGGGCGCCTAAACCTTGTCACCGAAGGCGCTCAAACTCTCCTCCGCACCCACGACGTCCTTGGCCGCGTCGCCACCTTTACCGACACCGCGGGTAACACCCTCGGCTACGGCTACGACGGCGCGGGCCACCGCACTCGCCTTACCTATCCGGGCGGCACCGACGAAGTCACCTACGCCTACGATACCGCCGGCCGCCTGCACACCGTCACCGATTGGGCCAACCGCGAGACAACCTTCGCCTATGATGCCCGCTCGCGTCTCGCCGCCATCACCTTCCCCAACGGCACTCGCCGCGTGTTTGCCTACGATGCGGCTGGCCGCGTGGCCTCTCTGCGCGACGAACGGCTTTTCCCGCTGGCCGTGCTGCTGGAACAAAGTTACCGCTTCGATAAGCTCAATCGCATCGAGCA
>JBBRHC010000061.1:0-13754 GCA_038223295.1 Opitutales bacterium | reverse complement strand
CCCGCACGCGACCGATGCCGCGGAAGAGCACCTCCTGCTCCTTCACCACGTCGCCGTCCAGGACCACGCGGCGCAGATCCTGTTGCCGTAACGCGCCGACGAGGAGGTTGCCCTTCCAACCCGGGAACCGGTCGCCAGTGTAGAAGTCGAGGCCGCAGACCGCGATGGACGGCGTCCAATGCAGGACGGGTTGCTCCAGACCGTCGCGGGACGTTTCAGCGGTGATCGGGGTGCCATTGTAGTTCATGCCGTGGGTGATGAGCGGCCAGCCGTAATTGCCCCCGCGACGCACGAGATTCAGCTCGTCGCCGCCGCGCGGGCCGTGCTCGGTCTCCCAGATTTGCAAGCCCTCGCCGGTGGTGCCGGGGCGGGCGGCGATGCCTTGGGGATTGCGATGGCCGTAGCTCCAAATGGTCGGCAGCGCGCCGGGGGTGTCCACGAAGGGGTTGTCGGTCGGCACGCGACCATCGTCGTGGATGCGGTGCATCTTGCCGTTGGGCCGTCTCAGATCCTGCGCCTGATCCTGCGCGCCGCGGTCCCCGATGCCAAAGAACAGGTAACCTTGGTCAAACACGAGCCGGGTGCCGAAATGAACGCCCGCGCGGCGGTACAGTTCGCGGGGCGCCCGGTAGATCTCCTGCTCGTCGATCCAGCGTCCATCGCGTATCCGTCCGCGCACTACAGCGGTCATCGCCTCGCCGTCTTTTTCGCCGGGATCGCTGAACGCGAGGTAGACCCAGCCGTTGCCCGGTTGCGCGTAGTCCGGATGGGCCTGCACCACCAGCAGGCCGCCCTGGCCCTGCGCCCAGACCTTGGGCGTGCCGGCGATGGGCTCGGGCGTCAATCGTCCCGCGCGCACGAGCCGCACTTGACCGGATCGCTCGGCGACGAGCACGCCCTCGTCGCCCGGTAGAAAGCCCAGCGACCACGGCACGCCGAGCCCGGTGACGACCGTCTCCACCCGAAAGGCGGCCGCGCCGCCGCGAACCACCGTGTCGGCGAGCGCGGGCTTCGCATAGGTGGTCCGCGCCTCCTGGACCTGGGTGGCGCGCTCAAGCATGAGCACGATCAAGCCGCGCACGCGGGGCGCATCCAGGGCAGCGCCAAAGCCGGGCATGCCCATCTCGGGCACACCCGCGGTGATCATGCGCGCGAGGTGGGCGTCGTCCCCGGGGCCGTGTTTCCACACCCCGTCAACCAGACTGCCCCCGGAGCCCCCTTCCATCTTCTCACCGTGACAGCTCGCGCAGAATTGCGCGTAGAGCTTGCCGGCATCGCGCGTCAGCTCGGTTTGCGAAAAAAGCGGGAGCACTCCCGCCGAGGATAATAAAAAAATCGCGACAGCGCGGAGGGACCGGGGATAGGGCATAGGCAGACGAATACGCGCCGGATCTTGCCCCGCAAGAGGGCTCCGCGCTGTATTAATGTTTTCCATGCCCTCCAAACCCGTCCCCGGATCCACCGGCGAAGTGCTCACCACGCTCCCGTCGCCCTATGTCCCCCACCCCGCCACCGGCCTGCTCTATCTGCCTCGTTTCCTCGCCAAGTGCCACTACGTGAAACAACACGGCGCGTTGCCAAAAAGTTATGCGAAAAACTACAAACGCGGACTGGATCGTTTTTTGTGTCTGCACCTGGGCGTGGACCCGGTCGCGGTGGAGCAAATCGTGCACACGGCCGCCAACGATGCCGAGGTGGAGGCGGGTTTGAAGACGCTGTTCCCCGCCGAGGTGCGGGCGATCAAGTGGAACCGCGAACTCTGCCAGCGCGGCATGAGCGAGGAGGGGCGTAAGTTTCTCGCCGAGGCGCTCACCGCCATGGGCTGCCCCGACCGGGTCCACCAGATCATCAGCGTGCCCGACTTGATCGACTTTGACGAAGGCCGTATCGACTGATCTCCGGCGAGGTCATCATGCCCCGCCCGGACTCGCGCGTTACGCCGAAACGGGGAGCGCACGGGCCGCCGGCCCCGCACCGCCGGAAAGCGAGGCGTGTAGCGGAAGGGTGAACAAGAAAGTCGTCCCCTCCCCCACCCTGCTCTCCGCCCACACGCGCCCCCCGTGGAGTTGCACGATGTGCTTCACGATGCTCAGACCCAGACCGGTGCCGCCCTTCTCGCGCGAACGGCCTTTATCGACCCGATAAAAACGCTCGAAGATGTGCGGCAGGTCCTCGTCCGGGATGCCCGGCCCGTTGTCGCGCACCGCGATTTCCAACATATCCGCGGAACCGACCCGTACGACCAGATCGATGCGGGAACCGCGCGGCGTATACTTGAGCGCGTTCGACACCAAGTTGTCGAACACCTGCCCGAGCTTGAGCGGATCGGCCAACACCGCAGGCACCGCCGGATCCACGGAAAGACTGAAGCGATGCGACTCCGCCGAGGGTCGGGCGCGAAAATCCTCCAGCGCGGCGGTCAACATCGGGAGCAGCTCCACCCGCTCGCGCGACAGGCCGGGATTGGCCGATTCCAGCCGCGAGAGCGCGAGCAGATCGTCGAGCAGGGAATTTAACCGGTCGGTGTGCCGCTGGATTGTTTTGAGAAACTTGTCGCGATCCGAAAACGGCATCGTGTCGTGCGAATCCACCAGCGTCTCGACGTAACCCTTGATGACCGAAAGCGGCGTGCGCAATTCATGGGAAACGTTGGCGACAAATTCTTTACGCACACTTTCCAAACGTCTTTGCCGCGTGATGTCGTGCAACACGAAGAGCAAGCCGGGCGCCCTGTCGCCGTTGAAAGGACCGACGACCGAGCCGGTGACCTCGAGCCACGTCGACCCCTTCGTATCGACGAATTCGATCGCTTGGCGTGGCTGGGCGCGTCCCGCGCGCACCGCCTCGACGTGGCGGAGGAACGCGTCGCTGTGCAGCGCCAGCTCGATCCGTTCGCCGAGGATGCGACCCGCCTTGGGGAAAATCGCGTGGAAGGCCTGGTTGGCGAGCAGCACGTAGTTGTGCGAATCGAGCAAAAGGACGGCCTCCTGCAAGGAGCCGAGCGTGGCCTCGAGTTGCGCGAGCTGGCCGGTGTGTTGACGATCCAGACGATTCACCTCCGCCACGAGGTCGGCGGCGGTGGTGCACAACTCATCCCAACCCGGACCAAACGCGCCAGGCAGGTCGTCGCGGAGAAAAGACCGCCGTGCGATCAAAGCCTCGCGCAAGGCCGCCACCCCGCGGCGGTGTTGCGCCAGACGCATCACAGCCAACGCCAGAGCGACGACAACGACGAGAAAGGCGAATAGCTGCATAAATCAAAGAATCTCTAGCGGTCGGCCAGACCCGAGCCAAGGCCATCGGATCGAAAGAAATCCGACGCGGCGGGCGCCGGGATGAAATCCGGCTCGGCGGTCGGCCTAGGTGTTGGCGGACTCGACGGAACGGCGTTCGGCAAAGCGATAACCCACCCCGCGGATGGTCTCGATCCAATCGGCTTCGGAGCCCAGTTTTTCGCGCAGGCGGCGCACATGGGTGTCGACGGTGCGCGTTTCGATCTCGGTTTCGTAATTCCAGACGTTGATCAACAAATGCTCCCGCGTCTGCACCCGACCACGCCGCTCCATGAGCAGTCGGAGTAGTTTAAACTCGGTCGCGGTGAGCTCGATGGGTTGTTCCGCCACGGTCACGGCATGGCGCTCGCCGTCGAGAACGATACGACCGGCGGTGATGAGCTTGGGAACTTCGGGCACGCCCTCGTTAACCCGTCGCAGGATGGTTTGAATGCGAAGAATAAGCTCCTTCGTGCTAAACGGTTTGCAGAGATAATCATCCGCACCGGTTTCCAGCCCTTGGATGCGGTCGCTTTCCTCGGCCTTGGCGGTGAGAAAGATCACCGGGACCTTCTTCAACTTGGGGTCGGCGCGTAGCATCCGGCAAATCTGGATGCCGTTGAGGTCAGGCATCATCACATCCAAGACCACCAAATCGGGCAGAAAGGTGCGCGCGAAGCCGATGCTGCGATTCGGATCGTTAAGCGTTTCAACAATGAAGCCTTTCGCTTTGAGCGTGTAGGCTAGGAGCTCGGTGACGTCGGTCTCGTCATCGACAACGAGGATCTTTTTAGCGGGGGAAACGATGGATTCCGACATGGGAGCGAAGACAGGTTAACGTTGGATTTGTTACATAGGTTACCGACGGGTGGAATGGTCGACTAGGGGAAAGCCCGTGCGTTTCACAAATGTTACAGCGGTAAAAGACGTTTTCCCACCGTCGAGGATGCCTTTTTCAGCATAAAGTCCTACTCGGAACGTGCCCTGCGGCGGCGGGCTTCCAAGTGAACGAGGAGGACGCTGATGTCGGCGGGGTTCACGCCGCTGATGCGGCCGGCCTGGCCAAGGTTCACCGGACGAGCTGAACGCAACTTGGCCAAGCTCTCCGCACGTAAACCACGCAGGCCATCGTAGTCGAAATCGGCGGGGATTTTGATCTTTTCGACCTCGGATAGGCGGGCGATTTGCCTTTCCTCGCGTGCCAAATAACCCGCGTAGGTGACTCGATAAAGAACTTCGTCCCGTTCGGGCTCGGCCAAGAGATGAAACTCTGGCGGCACCGGCAAATCGGCCGCCCTAGGTGCGGAGTCGTTGTCCGGCCCAGCCGCCCTCCGTCGCAAATGCTCCGCCCAGGTCCCCTGCCCCATCCCGCTGCCCGGTCCGGGCCGCGTCTGCTCCAGCCGTTCTATCCACTCGCGAACGCGCGCCACTTTCGCGTCGATGCGGGCCAGTCGCGACGGCGTCAAAAGCCCGCAAGCCCGTGCGTGATGCACCAGACGAAGCTCGGCGCTACCATGGTTAAACAAGAGCCGATGCTCCGCGCGACTGGTGAACATACGATACGGCTCGCGCGTGCCCTTGGTCACCAAGTCGTCGATCAGGACGCCAATGTATCCCTCATGGCGGGCAATCTGCAGGGGCGCTTCTCCCCTGCCCTTGCGCGCGGCGTTCACCCCCGCAATCAGGCCCTGGCAAGCCGCCTCCTCGTAGCCAGAAGTGCCATTGATCTGACCGGCGAAGAACAGATTCTCCACCTTGCGCGATTCCAAGGACGGGAAGAGCTGGGTCGGCGGGGCAAAATCGTATTCCACCGCATAAGCCGGACGAAGCAGTTCGGCCCGTTCCAAGCCGGGGATGCTGCGCACCATCTCCACCTGCACCGAAAATGGTAACGAAGTGGAAAGCCCGTTTATGTAGAATTCGTTGGTGGAACGGCCTTCGGGTTCCAGAAACAGCAAGTGCCGGGGCTTATCCGCGAAGCGCACGAACTTGTCCTCGATCGAGGGGCAATAACGCGGGCCGATTCCCTCTATTTCCCCGGAATACATGGCGGAGAGATGCAAGTTATCGCGCACCAACCGGGCGGTGCGCTCCGTGGTGTGGGTCATCCAGCACGGAACCTGCGTGCGTCCCGCTTCCCACCCCAAGCGATCCTCGCGCATCGAGACCGGCGTGCCGTTGGCGGCAACGGAGGGGATGGCGGGGTGTTCCACGTGGAACAAGGGGTCGGGATCGCGGGTATCGTGAAAGGCGAACAGGGTCGGTTTAACATCTCCATGCTGTGGCTCCATCTTGGAAAAATCGATGGAACGGCCAGAAAGCCGAGGGGGCGTGCCGGTTTTTAGCCGCTGCAGCTCGATGCCCGCCTCTAGGAAACTCGCGGAAAGCGTTTTGGCGCTGAAATCACCCAGGCGGCCGCCTTCGTTTTTGTTCTGCCCGATGTGCATGAGCCCGCGCAAAAAGGTGCCGGTGGTGACCACCACCGTGTGCCCGTAGAACTCCAGATCGAGATTGGTGCGCACCCCGTTCACTTGCCGCAGGCCGTAGGAGCCATTCGCAAAAATAAGCCCCGTCACGGTAGCCTGGAAAAGCCATAGATTGGGTTGCAGCTCCAGAGTGTGTTTTAGGCGAAACTGGTAAGCCTTTTTATCGCACTGCGCACGCGGAGATTGGACGGCGGGGCCCTTGGATTCGTTGAGCAGGCGAAACTGGATACCCGTAAGATCGGTGTTGATCGCCATTTCCCCGCCGAGGGCATCGATTTCACGTACGATTTGCCCCTTGGCCTGACCTCCGATGGCGGGATTGCAGCTCATCTGGGCGACGGTATCGAGGTTGCCGGTTAAGAGCAGGGTGCGTGCGCCGATGCGCGCGGAGGCGAGCGCGGCTTCGCAACCGGCATGGCCGGCACCGCAGACAATCACATCGTAGGGCAGGGAAGGGAAGGCGGACATGGGCGAGGAGGGAGCGAAGCGTGTGGGCGCGAATAACAAAGGATTTGGCGACGCCGGGCCACTCCTCACTTACCGATGCAGAAATTGGCAAAAAGCGCATCGAGCATACGCTCGTTGTCCACCCGGCCGGCGATCTCGCCGAGGGCATCGAGTGCGGCGCGCACATCGCCCGAGACGAGCTCGATCCGGGTCGGCGTGGAGGCGTCGAGCCCAGCCAAGGCGGCGTGCAGACCGATCTCGGCCCGGCGCAGGGCATCGGCATGGCGGGCGTTTATCGCGATTTTCTCCTCGGTGAAAAGCTCGGGACTGAGGCCATCCGCCAGTTCCACGATAGCATCGCGCAGAGTCTCCATCCCTTTCCCGGTCAGCGCCGAGACGGGCAATTCACGTAATTCGGCAGAGCCGGAAACGCCTGCGCCATCGCTTACGAGGTCGATTTTATTGCGCACGAGCAGGGTTTTATGAGGGCCGAGGTAGCGGGAAAATTCAGCGGAAAGGGCAGGGGAGGGGAGGGCGGCGTCCACAACCCATAAAATCAGGTCCGCCTCGGCCAGACGCTCGGCGGTCTTGGCGATACCTAGGCACTCGATTTCTCCGGGGGTAGGATTGAGCCCGGCGGTATCGATGAGGCGCAAGAGATGTGGGCCCACCTGAATACGTTCCTCGATAAAGTCTCGGGTCGTGCCTGGCTCGGCGCTCACCAACGCCCTTTCGTGACCGACCAGTGAGTTAAGCAGACTGCTTTTACCAGAGTTGGGCGCGCCTAACAGCACGGTTTTCAATCCATCCCGAAGGAGATCGCCGTAGCGATGGGTGGCGAGCAGGCGCATTGTTCCACGTAGAACTTCCCGTAAATCCGCCACCACCTCGCGGCGATTCTCCAGGGGCAGGTCTTCATCGGGGAAATCTATATATACCTCGATGCGTGCGAGGAGAGACAGCAGCCGGGCGATTAAAACTTCCAAGTGGCGACCAAGCTCGCCTTGCAGTTGCTGCCGGGCGGCGGTCAGGGCGCGCTCACTGCGGGCGTGGATGAGATCCATCACCGCTTCCGCTTGGGTAAGCTCAAGGCGGCCGTTTAAAAAGGCCCGGCGGGTGAACTCACCCGGCTCGGCCGCGCGGCAGCCGCGTTTAAACAGGTCCGCCAGAATCAATTGAACGATAAGCGGGTTGCCGTGGCAGCTTAGCTCCAAGGTATCCTCCCCGGTGGCGGTGCCGGGGCCGGGGGCAAAGACCCAGATCAAGTCATCCAGCACGCGCGGAGCGACGGCGGGCGCGTCGCAGAGGACGCGGTAATGGCTGTGGATAGCGCGGCGCGGCGGCAGCGCCTCCGCCTCGCGTGCAAAAATGGCGGCGGCCAGCGCGCGACTGGCGGGGCCGCTGACCCGGATCAACGCGAGCGCGGAAGTGCCGGCAGGCGTGGCGAGCGCGGCGATGGTATCCTCCGCCCCTTGGGCGGCGGCGGGGGAGGGGACCGCAAGCGCGGAAACAAGCGGGGAGTGGAGGGCCTGCACGCCTCGCTTGTAAGGGGCGGCAGGCGCCGGCGTCCAGAGCGCGAAAGGTATTTTCCGGCCCGGCTCAGCGCAGGCTGCCCAGCGCGAGGTCGAGCGGGATGGCGTGCCGACGGCGATCAAGGAACACGTTGACCTCGTCATAGCCGGCCACGCGCAGGTGACCCATCGCGGTGGCGTAGCCGTCGGCCACGCGATCAGGTCGATGGGCGTCCGCGCCGAGGACGACAGGAATGCCACGCTCGCGCATCATCGCGAGTTGAACCGGGCCCGGGTTCATCTCAGGCACGGATTTGAGCATGCCACTGGTATTGAGTTCCATGGCGACGCCGGTGGCGGCGATGCGGTCCAGGGCCTTTTCAATAAACGGGCGGATACGGGGAAAATGCCAGTCCACCGGCGACTCGTTTTTGATCAAATCGGGATGGCTCAGGGTGTCGAAGAGTCCGCTCTCGGCGGCGAGGGCGAGGTGTTCGTAGTAGATTTGTTGGTAGGCGAAGGCGTCTCCGGTGTAGTGCAACGCGCGATAAAAATTCATCTGGTAATGGACGCTGCCGAGCACGTGGTGCAGGGGCGCGCGGCGGTGAAGTTTTTCCAGCCACGGTTCCAGGCCGGGCATGAAATCGCTTTCCAGGCCGAGGCGCACGTCGAGCTGGCCGGCAAACGTTTCGCGGGCGCGCGAGACCATCGCGACGTAGGTGTCTAACTCGGCGTCGGCCATACGCACATCGGGCGACCAGTTGTTGGGCAAGGGGGCGTGGCAAGTGAAGATGATCCCGCGCAGCCCGCGCCGGAGCGCGTGGTGGCAAAACTCTTCCGGCGTGCCCACGGCGTGTTTGCAAAGCGTCGTGTGGCAGTGGGACTCGTAGAGAATCGGAGTGGCTGGAGCGATCATGCCGACACGGTGTGGGCATCGAGTCGTCCGGCGCAAAACCGAAGCGTGGTTCAACGCGCGCGCGCGAGGAGCAGGGCGCGGTCATCGTGCCGGGGCGCGAGGGTGCAAAACTGTCTCAGGTAACGGTCAAAGCGGCGCAAGATGTCCGCCAGGGGCTCATGCGGGCTGCGCCGCAAGGCGTCGGCCAGACGATCCCGGCCGAACTCCTCGCCCGAGGCGTTGCAGGCTTCGTTGATGCCGTCGGTGTAGAGCGCGAGCAGATCGCCGGGGGCGAGCAAGACACGGCCCTCGTCGAGGGTGGCGTCGAACAAATCGTCCGGCGCCATGCCCAGCGCCATGCCGCCGTCGCCCAGCAGCTCGGGGGCGCCCCCGCCGGCGCGCAGGAGCAGGCCGGCCTCGTGCCCGGCGCGGCAGAAGCGCAGGGCCAGCGTATCCAGGTTTAGAATACCGTAGAAAAGAGTGATGTACATGCCCGGCGGCATGTCGGGCTGGATGGCGCGATTCACCCGGCGGAGCACGGCGGCGGGCGAAAGTTCGCCGGGGGCGGAGAGCCTCAGGATGGCGCGGCAGGAGGCCATCATGAGCGCGGCCGGCGCGCCCTTGCCCGAGACATCGGCGATGACGAAGCCGTGGTGATGGTCGTCCACCGGCAGCACGTCGTAGTAGTCGCCGCCAAGCTGTTGGGAGGGTTGCGAAAGCACCTCGATCTCGACGCGACCCAGCACGGGGAAACTGCTGGGCAAGAGGTGTTGCTGCACGTCGCGTGCGAGCGTGAGTTCACGCTCTTGGGCAATGCGCGCGTGCTCCTCGGCCCGTTTGCGTTCGGTGATGTCGGTGATGAGGCCTTCGTGGTGGGTCACGCGGCCGGCTTCATCGAGGCGCACGATGGTGTGGTCGTCCACCCATCGCACCGAGCGGTCGGCGCATTGGATACGGTATTCCTGATTGTATTCGAGATGGCCGGCGGAGGCGTGGGCCTCGAGTTCGGCGCCGACGCGTTCGCGATCATCGGGATGGGTGATGTCGCGAAAACTGATGCGCCGGGACATGAGATCCTCGGAGGTGTAGCCGAACTGGCGCACGCTGGCGGAGACAAACTCAACCGGCCAATTGCCCTCCTCGGCCCGCCACAGGACAACCACCGAGGGCGAACGATCCACGATGCGCGCCATCTCCTCGAGGCGGGTCAGCGCGGTGCGCAGCTCGTGTTGCGCCTGGCGACGGATGGAGATGTCGCGGCCCACGCCGAAGAAGGCGCGACGCTTGTCCCGGTCGCTGTAGGCCGAGCCGGTCGTGGCGTGCCAGACCCACCGGCCGTCACGGTGGCGCACGCGGTACTCGATGCCCTCGCCGTCGCCGCCGGTGACGAGCGTGCGCAGGAAAAAATCGTCCCACAGGCCAACATCCTCCGGGTGGATGAAGTCGCGAAACAAGGTGTCGATGACCTCGTCCACCGGATGGCCGAGCTTTGCGGTCCAGGCTTGAGAGACGAATTTGAAACGCCCTTCCGGAGTGAGGGCGTAAAGGATCTCGCTGGCGGTCTGGATGTAGGTGCGCCAACGCGACTCGGTGCGGCGCAATTCCTCCTCGGCCAGATGTCGCGCGGTGATGTCCTCCAACATCGCGAAATGGTGCGTCACGCGGCCATCCGCCTCGCGCACCACCACGACGGTGAGGATGGCCCAGACGGTCTGGCCATCGCGCCGCAGGTAACGTTTTTCGATGGTGAACGAGTCCCGTTTACCCGCGTAGACCTCGGCGTTGAGTTCCGCCTGCCGACGCCAGTCGTCGGGATGCGTCACGCGTTGCACGTTGGCCAGATCGCTCGCTTCCTCGCGCGTGAGACCAATGAGTTCGCAGAAACGTTGGTTAACGTGATTCGCGCCCGGCACGCCGCGCACGTTGAATTCGCGCCAACTCAGGCCGATCGGCGAGTGGTCGAAGAGCAACTGCAGCTCGCGGGTTTTCAACGCCAGCTCCCGCTCGGCCAATACTAATCGGGTAACATCCGTGCGGATAGAAAGATAACCCAATTTTCTGCCCGCAAGACCAAGCAAGGGTAAGATGGTGGTCTGCACCCAGTAAAAGTTGCCCGCCTTGTCGCGATTGCAGATCGCGCCACGCCAGATCTCGCCTTCCGTAATCGTTTCCCACATCCGCGCGTAAAACGCCGCCGGGTGTTGGCCGGATTTGAGGACACGATGATTTTTACCCATCAATTCCGCGTCGGTGTAGCCGGAAATGTCGCAGAACCGCTGATTCACGTAACGGATCGCGCCGCCCTCGTCCGTGAGGGCCACGATATCGTGCTCGTCGAGCCCCTGCCGCAACCAAGCGATCAGCATCGGTTCATAGGCATCCAGGGTGTCGTGCGGAGACGGTGGGGGGACGGGCATGGTGGGGTGGCGGGGAAGAGGCGCAGGCTAAACAAGCGGGCGCGGGCGTCGAGCTTCCGCGCTCTGCGAGACTCAGCCCTTCACCGCACCGGCCGTGATGCCGCGCACCAGGTGCCCTTGGAGAAACAAATAGATAGCAAGGATCGGCAGCGTCACAATGACGATGCCCGCGAACAACAGCCCGTAGTCGCTGCGATACTGCGCGGTGATGGCGAGGTTGGCCAAACCGAGCGGCAAGGTCTTGGCCGCGCCGCTCCCTCCGCCGACGAGCATGAAGGCGAAAAAATACTCCTTCCAGATGCCGATGAACTGGAAGATCGCCACCGTCACCAGGCCGGGCCGCGCCAGCGGCAGCATGACCCGCCAAAACGCCTGCGACTCCGAACAGCCGTCCACCACCGCCGCCTCATAAAGCGTGCGAGGCAAACTTCGGAAAAAACCGGCGAGGATGAACACCGCGAAGGGCAGTCCGTTGGCGGTGTAGACCAGCACCAGACCGAGCCGCGAATCGAGCAGGCCGAGCGCGCGCAGCTCGAAAAAAAGCGGCACCATCGCGAGCTGCGCCGGCAGCATCAACCCGGCGAGGAACAAGGTGTAGGCCGCCTTGCCCAGCGGGTGCTGGAAACGCGCGAGCGCATACGCGGCCATCGAGCCCAGGAGCAGGATCAACGCGACCGACACCGAAGTGACGAGGGCCGAGTTGAAAAAGTAATCGCCGAGCCGCGCGCCGCCCCAGGCCCGCGCGTAGGCCGAGCCGTCCACCTCGGCCCAGGCCGGCAGGGCGAGAGGATCGCGCAGGATGGCGTTGTCGTCCTTAAAAGATGAATACGCCACCCAGACCATGGGAAAGACGACCCATGCCAGGTAGCCGACCAGCGCCGTGCCGACCAGCAGCCGCGACACGCGGAATCCACCCCGCGCGCGCCCATGCCTCCTGGCGTCGTCGTTCATAGCTCCACCGCCTCCTTGCGCGTCGCGCGCAGCACCGCCAGGGTCGCCACCAGCACGAGCAGGAAGAGCATCACCGCGATCGCCGCCGCGCGCCCCACCTGGAACTCGGTGAACAAGGCGCCGACCATGAAGGTGCCCAGCGTGTGCACGCCCGCCGACGGATCCTGCGCGGTGAGCAGCCAGACCAGCTCGAAGGCGTTGAGCCCGCCGATGACCAGAAACACCGCCGAGATGACCAACACCTCGCGGATGAGCGGCAGCGTGATGGTGAAAAACTGCCGCGTCGGCGAAGCGCCATCCAGCTCGGCCGCCTCGTAGAGCTCGTCGGGCACGCCCTGCATGGCGGCGAGGTAGAGCACGAGATTAAAGCCGCACGCCATCCACAGATAGATCGGCACCAGCGACCAGTAGAGATTGGCCTGGGAGAGCCAGGCGCGGCCGTGGAAGGCGTGTAACCAATTTTCCACTACGCGGGGACCGCGGAGGAACTCCACCAGATCGCCGGCGGCGACGAACGCCGCGTTGACGAAGCCGGTGGTGGGCTCGTAGGCCGCCAGCCAGATGAGCGACGCCGCGATGCCGCCGAGCAGGTTGGGGAAAAGCAGAACCACCCGGAATACACCCGCACCGCGCCCGCCGCGATGGATAAAGGCGGCCATGCCCAGCGCCACCGGCACGACCACCAGCGGCGGCACAACCATAAGGAAGAGGTTGTTGCGCAACGCCGACCAGAAAACGTCACTCTCGAGCAGCAGCCAGCGAAAATTGAAACGGCCGGCCCAGGTCATCTCGCCAAAACCGTCCCAGCGCGTCAGCGCCCAACCAAACGCGGCCAGCCCGGGCAACAGTACCAGCGCGCCATAAAGCGCCATGGCGGGCCCCACGAACACGGCGCCGAAACGCCGCGGCATACGCGCGAAATGCTCGGGCGCGAGGGTGGGGGAGGGCGCGGGGAAATTCGCTTTTCCCCTTCCACGCCCCGGCCGCCCCTGCCACCCGAGCCAAAAAACGGTCGCGAGCAGCAACGCGGCCAGCGTGGCGGCCTTGCCGCGATGGCGGGACTCCACGTGGTCGGGCGAGGCGGCGCGGGCGCGCTCGATCGCGGCGGCGGCTTCCAGACGTTCGCCGAATTCGGCGGCCGCGATGCGCCCGGTCATGAGTTGATAACGCAGATCGGTCAGCGCCTGGGCGAGCGTGGCCTGGGCGGCGGAGGCGCGCGCCGGCGCGGCGTCGAACGCGGCGGGGCTGCGCGCGAGCAACGCGGCGGTATCCGCCATGCGCGGCGAATAGTCGGCCGGGGCCGGGGCCAGCAGTGCCACCGGCGCGTCGGCCAGCGCGGCGAAACGACGCGAGCGCTCGCGGGAGGTCATAAATCGAAAGAAGTCCACCGCCGCGCGCTCGCGCGCCGCGTCGCCGGTGCGGAAGAGGAAGTAATAGCCGCTCTGGGCCTGCACCGTATCCGGATGGCTGATACCGTCGGCGAAGACGGGCAGGTTCATCGCGCCCAGCTCGAAGTCGTCGGGCAGGCGACCGCGCATCTCGTTGGCGAACCACGACGCGGAGAGCGTCATGGCGCAGCGCCCCTCGATGAAGGCGAGTTGCGCGGCGGTGTGCGTCATGCCCTCCCAGCCACGCAGGAGGTGGCGGGTGGAGACGCGTCGCAGCACCTCGGCGGCGCGGATAAACCGCGGATCGCTCCGCGCGCCGGGCGCGAGCGCGTGGTAGGCGGCGTAGGCTTCGGGCCCGACGAGATTGTAGTGCGCGGCGCGCAGGAT